>JAAVYV010000020.1 GCA_022791325.1 Clostridia bacterium | reverse complement strand
CAAAATAATAGATTTTTATTATTTACATTATACTAAAAATAGTGTATATTAAAAATATAAAAATTAGATACTACAAAATTAATTATAGTATCTAAACAATCATAGTTAATTCTAGTTTACACAGTAAACTCTATATTCTCCTTCTAAAAATAGGTCAATTTATTACATTCCTTTTAGTATACTTTTTTACAGCTCATTATTATTAATAATTTTCAGCTTTTATTTCAAAATATGATTGTGGATGTTTACAAACTGGGCAAATTTTTGGTGCTTCAGTTCCAACAACAATATGACCACAGTTTCTACATTTCCAAATAACAATACTTCCTTTTTTGAAAACTTCGCCATCTTGAACATTTTGTAAAAGTTTTCTATATCTTTCTTCATGTTCTTTTTCTACAGCAGCAATTCCCCTAAAAGTAGCAGCAATTTCAGTAAATCCTTCTTCTTCAGCTTCTTTAGCAAAAGTAGCATACATATCTGTCCACTCATAATTTTCGCCAGCAGCTGCATCTGCTAAGTTAGACATTGTATCTCCAATACCATTTAAATATTTAAAGTGTATTTTAGCATGTTCCTTTTCATTTTCAGCTGTTTCTAAAAATATAGCAGCAATTTGCTCATAACCTTCCTTTTTAGCAACACTTGCAAAATAAGTGTATTTATTTCTTGCTTCAGACTCACCTGAAAAAGCAGCTTTCAAATTAGCTTCTGTTTTTGAACCTTTTAATTCCATTATAATACCTCCTAATTTATTAAGGATGTAAAAAAGGTGTGTCAAAAGGGACGGGGTATATTGACACACTTTATCTTTTAAAGATGTGTCAATATACCCCGTCCCTTTTGACACACCTTTTTTACATCCTTCTTTTTAAAGTTATAATATAATCAATAAAAAAAGTCAATACAAAATAAAAACATTTGTTAAAATTTGGAAAAACTTAGAAAAAATATTTAATATAAAAAGGTAAATTTTTATAAAATAGTGAGAAAACTATTGACAAAAATATTTTACAATGAAAAAATAATAAAGAAAAAATTATTAAAACTTAAATATAATATGAAAGGAATTGATAAAAATGGAAAAAATAAGAGGATTTGAAGTAGCAAAAGGATTTGAAGATAAAAACATTAACTTACCAGTAAGAAAAACAAAATATTCAGCAGGTTATGATGTAGAAGCAGCAGAAGATTGTATAATACCATCTTTCAAAAAAGGAATGAAACCAACACTAATAAAAACAGGAATAAAAGCATATATGCAAGAAGATGAAGTGCTAATATTAGCAAATAGAAGTTCAAACCCAGGGAAAAAAGGGTTAATACTAGCAAATAGTATAGGGGTTGTAGACAAGGACTACTATGGAAACCCAGATAATGATGGACATATAATGTTTGCATTTTTTAATATAAAAGAAGAAGATATTGAAATCAAAAAAGGAGAATGTATAGGACAAGCAATATTTCAAAAATATTTAATAACAGATAATGATGTAGTAGAAGGTGAAAGAAAAGGCGGATTTGGCTCTACAAACAAATAGTTATTAGGAATTTGAGTTTAGTTTTTTCATTTTATAAACATTAGTGAATACATGAAAAAATCAATTAAAACTAATATAACAATTGTTGAATATAAAAATAATAAATTATATTTAACAGATGGTAACCATAGATAGAGTGCTTTAAAAAACTAAATGTTGATAAATATTATGTGATAATATGGGGGAATAAATTATTAGAAAATGATATAAAAAATAAATTCAATAAAAGAAAGTTAGTACCATGATATAACTGTAAATATTTATTGATTTAACATGCTATTAAAAAAATTGACATAAATATAAAAAGATGGTATCCTATAATAGAAACCTATAGTAAATATTCCGAAATTAAATAAAGGAGGAAAAACATGTTAGACTACAAAAAACGGATTGAAAAAGTGAAACAAAAGGCAAAAAAGATAGAACAACAATATGAAGAACAAAGGAAAAAGGAAGAAGCAAAGAAAAGAGAAGAGCAACAAAAACTTTTACAAATACAAAAGCAAAGAATGAGAAACATATTTCTAAAGTATATAATAGAAATACTAGAAGAAAATGTTGGAAGAGTAGAAAGAATAACTATACGACAATCAAGAAGAATAAAATATGATAATGAAGAGGATGGTTTAGATATATTTTATAATAAGACAGAAGAAATATTTATAATTGAAATAAGTTATAAATATGAAGGAAAGCATCACGAAAGGAAATATGAAATTGAACCATGTATAGTTGGATATGGTATAAAAACATTTAATGATTTTATGTATATGAAATATGGAGAGGAAGAAACAAATAGTATTATTTTAGAAGACTTTTTAAAAGTGGAATTTAATGTAGAAGAACCCAAAAGTATAATAGTAACTCCAAATTATGAAGATTAAAATGAATTTATAGGAGATTAAAATATGGGAATACATAATTTTACACAATTACAAAAGAAGATGACATCAGAGCAACTAGAGAAATTTTGCAAAAAAATAACAGAAGAATATGCAAATTCTACTGCACAATTTGCACGGTCATACTTTTGTAAAAAATATGAAATAACAATATCATGCTTTTATAAAATACTTGAATATTCTGTTATAAAAAACTTAGTAGAAGATGTAATAGTACAAAAAATGATAAAAAAAGCAATAGAAAATCAAAACTTACATAAAAATGGTGCAGGAGCATCTAGTATAATAAAATATGCCAAAATGTACACAAAAAGGTATAAATATATTGCTGAAACAATGCCAGTAAATGACATAAAAGAACTTGCAGAAGATTTTGCTAACAATCCAAACATAAATAAAATGGAATTTGCATCATCATATGGAGTAAATTCAAAGATAATTGATTATTGCCTAAAGAGAGCAATAATAGAAAACATAGTAGATGATTTCACAGTAAAGGCAATTGAAACAAGAAGTATAGCAAATGCAACTACTAATAATAGCGACACAATAGAAAAATACTTTGCAAGCTTAAAAAAGATAAGAGAACAAAATAGAAAGGAAATTGCCCTAAAATAAGGGCAGTTTCTTTTGCATAAAAAAACCAAATTTGGAAATAATGAAAATACAAGATATTTCCAAAGGAGGTTTTTTCTTTGATAAAGAAAGTAGAAATATGTGGTGTAGATACATCAAAGCTACCAGTACTATCAGCAGAAGAAAAAAATGAACTATTAAATAAAATAAAAAATGGAAATGAAGAAGCAAGAGATATATTTATAAATGGAAACCTAAGATTAGTTTTGAGTGTAATAAAAAGATTTTATGGAAGAGGAGAAAATGTAGATGACTTATTTCAGGTAGGGTGCATACGGATTAATAAAAGCAATGGACAACTTTGACTTAAGCCAAAATGTGCAATTTTCAACATATGCAGTACCAATGATAATAGGAGAAATACGAAGATACTTAAGAGATAACAATCCAATAAGAGTAAGCAGATCGATAAGAGACTTAGCTTATAAAACACTAGCAGTAAAAGAAAGAATAATAAAAGAAACACAAAAAGAACCTACAATAGAAGAAATAGCAAAAGAACTAGGAGTAGAAAAAGAAGAAATTGCATTTAGCTTAGATGCAATACAAGAACCAATATCACTTCAAGAGCCAGTATATGGAGATGGAACAGAAAAGCTATATGTATTAGACCAAATAAGTGATACAAAAAACACAGACGAAAACTGGGCTGAAAATATAACAATATTAGAAGCGATGAAAAAACTAAATGAAAAAGAAAAAATGATAATAAACAAAAGATTCTTTTTAGGAAGAACACAAATAGAAGTAGCAGACGAAATAGGAATATCACAAGCACAAGTATCAAGGTTAGAAAAAAGTGCAATAGAGCATATAAAAAGAATATACAGATAGCATAAAAGATGGAATTTATAAAATTCCATCTTTCATGCTATTTGTTAATTTTAAATATTCTGTAGCTTTCTCAACATCATCTGTTTTATTACAAGTTAACTTACCTAAAAAATTGTATTAAGTGGATGCTTTTCAAAATATTTAGTTTCATATGTTGAAATTATAATTGTAATAATTGCTACTATAGCAACTACTACTAAAACTCATAAGAAAGTATAAAGTAAAAAACTAATAAGCGTCATACTGTATCCTCCTTTTGAGTGCAACTATATTAATATTTACAATACATAGTTTATGATAAATATTAAAAATATGCAATATTTTCTTACATTTATAATATAATAATAAAAAAGGGGGGAGCATATGGGGCAAAAAGGATTAGATTTCAAGCATAAAGAAGTTATTAATATTAAAGATGGAAAAAGACTTCGGATATGTTCAAGATGTATGTGCAGATTTAGAAAATGGAAATATAACATCTATAATAGTTCCAGGCAGTAACAAGCTATTAAGTGTATTTTCAAATAATAATGATATAGTAATACCATGGCAAAATATAAAATGTATAGGGGATGATGTTATATTAGTAGAAATATAAATGAGATGTTAGTTTTAAAACATACACATACATTTACTTTATATAATAATGGTATAAATTACCACAAAAAAACACTTGCATTAGTATAAAAATTATGATAAGATATAAATGTACTGCAAAGAAAAACGAAGTACTAAAAATAAAAAAACAAAAAACGACAAAAAAATTTAAAAAAGGTATTGACATTATAAAATATCCATGTTATTATAAAAAAGTACTTACGAAACAGATGAGAAAAATAAAGTTATAAATTAGTAAAAAAACACAGGCAATGTTAAAGAAAGGCCAACTTACTAGTTTATTATTTTGCACCAAAAATACTAAAATAAAATTTTAAAAAAAATTTTAAAAAAAGTATTGACATCTAAAAACAAAAGTAGTAAAATACAAAAAGTCGCAACAAGGAAATAACAAAAAAGTACATTGAAAAGTAAACAATAAACAAACCTTTGAAAAAACCAAGCGGTAGTAAATTAGTACTACCAAAATAAAAACAAAACCAAAATTTATTAATGAGCAAAAACTCAAAAAAATGATTTATACGTAGGT
>JAAVYV010000087.1 GCA_022791325.1 Clostridia bacterium | reverse complement strand
CCAGCTCTGACGATTAAATTATGGATTTATCAGTGCCAATTACATATATCTTTCAATATATTGCAACTTTTGATGATAGTATTTTAAAACAAAAAACTCCCCCTGCTGTAATTTTGAAAACGCTTTTAGGTTATTGTGCCATATCCGGGCATCCCCCCTTTCCAGTGCATTCCATTACCGGAACCTTATCTGAAAGCGCTTTCCTGTTTCATGCCTGTGTTCTGATAACTTTATATTCTGGAATGATTCAAATATCCGGCTGTGCTTTTCCGACAGGGACAGCGCTGTGCTTTTCCAGAGTTTTTCCCACGCCTCCATTATCTGGGATATCATATGCCCGATCTGTATCAGGTAATAATGGTTTTTCAATGCCTGATAGTTCCTGCTGAATAAATGTTCCAGATAATATCCGTGTTTTTTCTGCGCGTTAAAGCCTTCGTTTTCTATTTTCCACCGCCTCCTTCCGGCTTCCACCAGTGCAGCCACATTTTTCTGATTAACGGGAAGGTCCGTCAGAAACAGGAACCCTGCCTTTATGTTTTCTGTCTCCCCTTTCCTGCTTCCCTTTTTTATCAGCACATCCCGCTCCTCCCTGTATTCTGCAATGTTTACCTTATGACCGTTATAATCAATGTCCGTAACGAAATCATGCCAGCATGTTCCGTTAATGAGTTCCTGTTTCCGGCAGTTTTTCTCTGTTTTTTTCAGCCTGCCGTATTCATCTGAAACCGTCGGAATGCTGCCTTCCTTATACCGCAGAATATAGCGCCATCCGCTGTCGCGGCATTTTATGAAAAAATTCTCACATGCATAAAGGCTGTCTGCGCAAAGGCAGACAGGAAGCTTTGGAAATTCTTTCTTAAGCCGTTCCATCAGTCTGTAGCATGCTTTCAGCTCACAGTCCTGTTTTTCTGCTTCTTCCCCGCCGGTATTTTCTACAAATTCTGTCATAATGCTTACAATAATGTCCGGATGGAGAACAATTTTTGCTTCCAGTATATAATAGTAATATTCCGTATACTCCCTGCCAGTCCCCTTATTATGAACCCTGTACAGGCTTTTTTCATCCAGTTTTCTGCGGCTGCTGTGAATCTGCGTCCCGTCTGCAATCACCTGCCAGTATCTGTTCCGGATTCGTGCACCTGCAAATGCGCGGCTGCGCACCAGCCTGTATACAAGCCGGCAGACAGTATCCTGCAGTTCTTCCGGATCCAGCCTTTCAAGGTATTTATTTATCGTTTCCCAGTAAGGAATTTCATCTGCGGATGCGCTTTCCCCGCACATTTCCCAGATATTCTGTATAACTGTATCAGAATTAAATTTCTGGCTTGTTTTTCTCATGCTGCTGATATAGAATATAGAAGAAAGGATACGGGTCATGAGAAGTATGACATTGGGATAGGTAATGTAACTCTGATTTCTGGGATCTTCTGTCTGTTTTAACAGGCGGGCCAGGTCAGGGAAAAAATGTTTTATAACCTTAACAAGTTCTACTGCAAGATGAAACTGTTCCAGATGTTTACGTGCCTCTTTCCGTGTCACTTTTGTTTTCATAAAAAAGCCTCCCTTCTTTACGTGGATAATGCGAAAAAATAATTTTGGGTTAATTATATTATCGCTTATTTTCCCGCAAAATGGGAGGTTTTTTGCGAAAAATTTTTAATCGTCAGAGCTG
>JAAVYV010000019.1 GCA_022791325.1 Clostridia bacterium | reverse complement strand
CATATAATTCTACTATCATTTGTTTAAAATCTTCATCATACTTTTTTGTTGCCATTTTTGACACACTCCTTTCAGTTTAGTATACATAATTTATTATACACTCTCTCATAAAATGTGTCCATATATCTATTCTAACACCAATTATATTATTTTCCACACTAGCACCTCCTAGCTTCTTATTTATTTTATCATATTTACTCTTATATTTAAAATGGTATTTTATGTATTACACGAATTCGGTCACAAACTTTATTTTTTAACATTAAACATTAATTATTTTATTATTGAATACATACTTTCTTCTTCTAAAGTTTTTCTTTATTAGCATAATATAAAAATTCTTTTTGATTAATATATCCAAAATATAACTCTTCTGCATCTTTTTCTTCAAATCTTCTTAAAATTAATCTTTTGGTTTCTAATTTTATTGTACCTAAATGTTCCATATTTAACCTCATGTATTTTTTATTAATTTTAACATTTTCCTATAAAAAAAACAAGGTATCTATAACCTTGTTCTTTTTAATTTATGAATATTTCTTTCTAATTATTTCCCCCTATATGAGTAAAACGTTTTTGTGATATTGAGAATAAATATGTTAGTCTTATACATTAGTGCAAGCCATTTATATAAGTATAATGTTTGCTCCTAATGGCTTGTAAAACATATTTATAGAGGCTCAATTTCAAGAACATATAGGGTGAAATATTCATAAATTATTGACGTTTTACTAGTTCAACAAATTCTTCGCCTGTTAATGTTCCTTTTTCCATTAAAACATCTAATACTTTGTCAAACATTTTCTTATTTGTTTTTATTACATTTTTAACATTTTCATAACAAGAATCTAATGTTGCTTTTTTTTCTTGGTCTAGTTTTTGTTGCATTTCTAAACTTGGTTTTATATTTTTAGCACTTATTAAGCCTAATGTCTCAGACATTCCATCTTGTTTAAGATTTCTATCAATAATATTTGCTACTTTTTCTAAGTCATTCCAACAACCTGAACTGACTTTATCTGCACCTAAAAATACTTCTTCTGCTGCTCTTCCTGCAATCAATTCTTCTATTTCATCTAAGTAATCTCTTTTAGTCCATATAACTTTTGATTTTGGAATGGTATGTAATACATAACCTAATAAACCTGAACCTTCTGGAATAACTGTTATTACTTTTAAGTTTGTTTCGCCTTGATAAATATAGTGTATTATAGCATGTCCTAACTCATGTATCGCTATTTTTCTTCTATCTTCTATACTTACATCTGATGGTATTACTAAATTGCCTCTATTATTAAATGTTTTTTCTACCATTTCTTTTATTGTTGGAACATCTTCTAGCATTAATACATTTATATTTTTTAATAGATTTTCATTCATAGAATGTTTTACTAATATTTCTTGTAATATTTTATCTACAAATCTACCATTTCCAAAGTTTTCAACAGAACTAAAATATTTGAATACTTCCATTACTTTTTCTTTTACATCTGGTTTTATTATTAGGTCATATTCTTTACATTTTACTTCAAATATTTTATATAGTTCTGCATCTTTGTAGTTTTCAAATTCAAAATTATATCCAATTCTTGATGCAATACCGGAATTTGAATTTACAAATCTTTTCATTTCCTTTGTATAACCTGCAAATATTACAACCAAGTCATCTCTATTGTCTTCCATAGCCTTTATAATAGTTGCTATCGCTTCTTGTCCAAAGTCTCTAGCATTATCTATAGGAGTAAGAGAGTATGCCTCATCTATAAATAAAACTCCTCCTAAAGCTTCTTCTATAACTTTTTGTGTTTTTGGTGCTGTTTGTCCTATCCATTCTGCAACTAAATCTTTTCTATCTACTTCTACTAATTTATTTATTCTGATAACACCTAAATTGTATAACATTTGCGTTATTTTTCTTGCCATTGTTGTTTTTCCTGTTCCTGCATCTCCATTAAATAACATATGTAATCTCATATCTGGTAATCTTTTTGCAGATATCTTTGACAATTCTTCTTGAAATTTTATATATTTTCCTAATTGTATGACTTGTTCTTTAATTTTATCCATTCCTACAATACCATCAAATAATTCTTCTATTTTATCAGGATCCCTTTGTCCTGATGTTTCTCCCATTAGTTCATCAATTGTAGGAATATCTTGCTCTCCAATTATAAATATATTCTCTTTTTTATAATTTATAGAATGTTTCTTTAGCATTGAAGTAAGTAAATTATCCACAAATCTACCATTTCCAAAGTCTTTTTTATGTTTTCCAAACTTTAAAATTTCCATTATATTAGGTATAATATTTTCATCTATTTCAAAACCAATTTTATTTACTTTTAATTTTAGTATCTCATATAGTTCTTCTTCTGAATAATCAGTAAATTCTATTGTATAACCTATTCTTGATTTGATTCCAGAGTTTGCATGTATAAATTCTTGCATTTCTTTTGTATATCCTGCAAATATTACAACCAACTCGTCTTTATTATCTTCCATACATTTTACAAGTGTTGCTATTGCTTCACTTCCAAATTGGTCGTTTTCTGACAATTTTAGAGAATATGCTTCATCTATAAAAAGCACTCCTCCCATTGCACCTTCAATAACTCTTTCAACTTTAGGTGCTGTTTCTCCTATATGTTCACCTATTAAATCTTGTCTACTAACTTCTACTAACTTATTTATTCTTATGCAATCTAAATCATAAAGCATTTTTGTAACTTTTCTTGCAATTGTTGTTTTACCAGTACCAGGATTCCCTAAAAACATCATATGTAAATTCATATCTGGTAAATTTTTTCCATCTGTTTTATTTACTTCTTTTTTGAATTTTATATATTTTCCAAGTCCAATAATTTGCTCTTTTAAAGCATTCATTCCAATAATATCATCAAATAATTCTTCTATTTTTTCTGGCTCTCTTACACCTGAAGAATATGCCATAACTTCATCTAATGTTGGTATGCTATCTTTGGTTAGTTTTGTTACATTTTTATCAGTTAATTTTTCATTATTAGAATGTTTAATAAGAATTTTTTGTAACGCATTATCAACAAACCTACCATTTCCAAAGTTTTTCTTCTTCTTTCCTGCTGAAAGTAAATCCATAACATACTTCTTACCATTTTCATCTATAGTAAAGTTAATTGCATTCATTTTCAATTCAAATATTTTATAAAGTTCTTCTACTGAATAATCTGCAAATTCAAATGTATAACCTATTCTTGACTTAATACCAGAATTTGAATGTATAAACTCTTGCATTTCTTTAGAATATCCTGCAAATATTACAACCAAATCATCCTTATAATCTTCCATTAATTTTATTAATGTGCTTATTGCCTCATCCCCAAATGTATCTGTACGTCCTAATTTTAGAGAATATGCCTCATCAATAAATAGAACTCCTCCCATTGCTTTTTCTACCATTATAGTGGTTTTTACAGAAGTTTGTCCTATATATTCAGCTACAAAGTCTTGTCTTGATGCTTCTATTACTTTATTTTCTTTTATATAGCCTAAATCAAATAATATTTTAGCAATCATTCTTGCTACTGTTGTTTTACCAGTACCAGGATTTCCTAAAAACATCATATGTAAGTTTAAATTTGATATTTCAATTCCTTGCTTATGTAGTTTTTTCTTTAGTGTAAATAATTTATTTAATTGTTGTAATTGGCTTTTTATATTTTCCATTCCAACTAAATTATCACATAAATCCTGTAATGATTCTTCACTATATTGGTCTTTGGGTAATAATAATTCATCTTTTCTTGCAGTATAACCTGCTAAGAATATACTTAAATCTTTATTTTTAAATGGAAAATATCTTCTATTTCTATCTAAGTATGATAAAAAGTTCTTTTTAAAGTCTGCTTTTATCTTGTTTTTATGATATTCTGGTAGTTCTTCTTCAAAAAATTTTAATAATTCTTCGTCATTATAATCTTTAAAGTATATAGTTTGATCAAATATGTATGGTAATTTTGCATCTAGCATAAAGAATTTTTTTAATTCTAATGGTGTTGCATTTATAATTATATATCTATCTTTTCTACCATTTTTTAATACTTTTAAAGCCTCCTCAAGTGATATATCTTCTTTATTATCACCTTGCTTCTTTGTTGCTACTTTTGAATTTTTCAAAAATACGTTAGCTAATTCTATACCCTCACCAATTTCTTGAACTACATATAAGTGTTTTTTATCTAGTGTTATTCCTTTTGATATTAAACTTTTAAAACTTATATTAGTATATTTAGGTGTTTCAATTTTTCCTATTCGAAAAAGATATTTTGCAATTTTATTTATGACAGTTTCAGTATCAACTCCTTCTTCTCCTATAAAATTACCTCTTAATGTTTTTATTGAAGGTAGTGCTAATGGAGCAATAAATTCTTCTATTTCCTTATCTAGTTCTAATTTCTTTAATTCATTATAATTTCTTGCATATACATCTGTATCTGTAGCATCTTTAATAAATTCCTCTACTACTTGTTTTTCGCTGTCATCTCTATATTTTAAATAGTATAAATATCCTGCAACTAAAATAGGGCAAACTGACATATTACAATAATTCCATTTAGATTCATTTCTTCCCTTACAAATACAATTAAGTGTAACTGTAGGCTTATTATTAAAAGTATATTTATATATATTTTCATCTATAATTCCAGATGATATGGAATCTATCATACCTGCTTTTTTGCAAACTCCTGTATGTCTAATAACTACATTCCCATCTTCGTTTAATTCTGGTTCTACTTTTATTAAATTTAGTTCTAAAAGTTTTTTTGCAGTTTCTATAACATTTGGCGCTATTTTTTCATAATCTTTTCCTGTCCATTCAAATTTAAAATCTATCTTCTCTTTTTCTTCCATTGGACTTCTCCTTTTTCATAGGTTAATTTATTTTTTTAAATACTTAAAATTTTATTTTAATCTTAAATACCCTAATTCTTCCCAATAATTATAGGCTAAATTTAACTTAAATACTACCTTTGGTTTTGCCCCTGCTCTGTTTTTATCTACTACACAAGCATAATACCTTACATCTGGGTCTTTTGAAGGTTCTAGGTCATAGAACTTTGTGTCTACTTCGTTTAATGAATATTCATATTTATTTAGGTCTTCATTATGAATTTGTTTTATTAGGCATAAAATATCTAGTACTTCTTTTACTGTTCTACTTACTGCTAAGTCATTAACATTTACATTTATTGGTAATGTTTCAGATTCTGCAAGTTGCAAAGATGATGCTATAAATATATTTAAATCTTGCGCTAAATTTGAAAGAATAGTTGCTGTTCTTTTTATTTCTTCCCCATTACCAATATTGGCTGTATCTGTTTTTAAAGTATCATAAAATACATATTCTATTTGCTCTTTATAATAATAATTTAGTATTACTTTTTCTAATTCATCATTTGTATGGTTTGTTAAATTTACAAAGTATATTGAGTTTCTTACTTGTTCTTCTAGCCAATTTGTTGCTTCTATTGTACTGTTAAATTCACTAGAAACTTTCTCTAACCTTTTTGCAAATTCTCTTTGAGTTTCGCTTTGCTTTTTTAATATAAATCCTTCTTCATCTTTTTCTACATTTGCATCTTTATTTGGTCTAAATTTAAATTCAAGAATTTCACCTTCTGTTTTACATAGTTTTTGATTATGCAATTTTTGAATTTTCTCATTATTAAGTATTGTTGTTATTAAACATAATTTCATTTTTTCTTCTGACATTTCATTTGAAATTATTAATACTTTCTTGTTATGTAATAATGCTAAATTTGCTGCTAAATTAATTGTAAATCTACTTTTCCCAGAGTTAGAAGGCATAGCATACGATAGAGTCTCGCCTTTTCTAATTCCCTTAAAAACGCTAGTTAATATTTTAAACGGAAGTGATAAACCTTGTGTTAAGTTATTTTCTCCTGAAATTAGAAAATTTGTAATATCATCATTTAAAACCGATCTTTTATATTTTTCTGTTGCTGTTATTTGCTCTATTGCACTTTTTGTATCTTCTATTGTCATTTTGTCATATAGTTCATAATTTACAATATCTGCAATCATTTCTTTTGTTTCTTCTATTGGATTATGAATATAGCTTTTTCTAATTTCAAATAGTTTTCGTAAGTCCACATATACTTTTTCAAAATTCAAATTCGCATTTATTACTTTGCATTTTAACCTATCTTTTAAATCATATATTTCTTCTTTTTGTTTTGGAAAGTTAAATCCACTCTTTGCTATTTCTGGTGTATATTCTTGTCCCTCTACAAAAACTACACTTTTATATAAATTTAATATCTGAGCACTTTCAAAATAGCAATCTTTCTTTTCTATATAATACATCGAAATAGCTTTTGGATTTGCCAATAATAACGCAATAAATTTTTGTTCTAATTTTCTATTACTTAATTGCTTTGGAAAAATTATATCCTCTTTTTGTTCTTTCAATATTTCTTCATCTATACTATCATCATATTTATCATTTCGTATTTCTTGTTTTTTATATCTTTTTATTTGCTTTTTTGTTTGTTCTTCTGTTTCCTTATACTGTATTTTTCCCTCTTTTTGTATTCTTTGAAGTTCTTTTACCGCTTCTATATATTCTTCTTCTTTTATTAATTTTCTAATATTTTCAATATCTTCTTTATTTTCTTTTGTTACTTTAATCTTTTTTACTACATATAATATTTGGTATATTTTATCTTTCTCCATTGTAAAACTCCTTTATACTTATTAATATTAGTATATATATATAATTTAGCTATTTCAAGTATATTTATATTACATTTATATTACATTTTATGACAAAATACATAATAAAAAGCCTTTTTCTCTTGTACAGCAATGTTACTTAAGTTAAAAAAAAGACAAAGGACTGTCCTTTGACTGCCCTTTGACTGCTTAAAATTTCTATGTTCTTGCTAAACCATCTACTGATAAAACTACTCCTGATATATAACTTGCCATATCACTTCCTAGAAATAAAAATGCATTTGCTATATCTCGTGGTTCCCCTATTCTTGCAAGTGGTATTGTTTTTATTAATGGTTCTATCATCTCTTTAGGTAAGTTTGCTACCATATCAGTATTTGTTATTCCTGGTGCTACTGCATTTACTCTAATATTAAATGGTGCTAATTCACGAGCTAGTGATATTGTAAAACCATTAACTGCAAATTTGCTTGTTGGATAACCAATACCTGCTGGTTGACCATATTTGCTTACCATTGATGAAGTGTTTAATATTACTCCATTTCTTACTTCTTTCATATATGGAATTACTGCTTTTGATACATTAAACATAGCATTTACATTTAAATTCATAATTTTTTCAAATTCTTCACATGTTGTATTATCTATTGTTTTATTAGCAGATATTCCTGCATTATTAACTAATACATCTATTCTTCCATATTTTTTATAGATTTCATTTATAGTTTTTTCTACTTCTTCATAATTATTTAAATTTGGATAATAACCTTCTACCTCTAAATTTTCTGTTTTTAATTTTTCTATTGCATTTTGTACTGTTTCTTGTTTTGAACCAAATAGAATTACTTTTGCTTTATTTTCTTTAAATGCTCTTACAGTTTCTAATCCTATTCCTCTTGTTCCTCCTGTTACTATTACTACTTTTCCTTCATAATTAATCATTTTCAATATACCTTCTTTCTTTCCCCATAACTTAATAATTATTCATCATTCATTCTTCACTATTCATTAACTAAAAATAAATGTTATTACTCAGTCTTCAAAATTTTTTTCATTTCTTCTTGTCTTTTTATCTTTTTAGTTGTTGTCTTTATAAGTTCCTCATCTGTAAGTATCATATTTTGTATATGTTTGTACCTTGGGAATGATTTATTTAATTCTTTTATTTGTTCCCATATAATTTGATATAACTCTTCTTCTGTTTTGTCTTTATATTTTTCTTTAACTACTTCTTTATTGTATGAAATTTTTACTGAAACTTTTACATCATCTTTATCTTCTTTACTTGGCATACCAAATACCATTGATTCTTCTACTAAGTCTAGTCTATTTACTAATAGTTCAAGTTCTTCTGGGAATACTTTTTTCCCATTTCTTAATACTATCATATTTTTATTTCTTCCTGTTATATATAAATATCCATCTTTATCAAAATATCCTAAGTCTCCTGTGTAGAACCATCCTTCTTTTAATACTTCACTTGTAAGTTCTGGCATTTCATAATATCCTAACATTACATTTGGACCTTTTACCCTTATTTCACCAATTCCGTTTTCATCTTTATTTACTATCTCTATTATGTCATTTACCATAGGTATTCCGACAGTACCATTTCTTATTGATTTACAATTTTCTGCTGCTATAACAGGAGAAGTTTCACTTAACCCATACCCTTGTGCAGTTTTTATTCCCATATCATTAAAACCTTTTGATATTTTTGGGTCTGCTGGGGCTCCTCCTGAAATTATAAACCTTAATTCTCCTCCTAGTGCATCAATTATTTGTTTGAATATTTTTCTTCTAATATCAATATGTAGTTTTAATAGTATATTGCTAATTATTGTTGCCGTCTTTATCATTTTTGTTTTTCCTTGTTTTTCAATTTCTTTCATTATTGCTTTGTAAATAGCTTCCACTAAAACAGGTACTCCAACAAATAATGTTACTTTATATTCTTTTAAGTTTTGTTTAATATATCTTAAACCATCTGGAAATACAGTTTTTACACCACATGCAAGCATCATTATTATACATGTTGAACCGAATATATGGTGGAATGGTAAAAATGCAATATTTGTGTCTGTATTTCTAATATCTTCTACACATTGCATTGCATATATGTTTGATGCAATGTTTTTTTGTGAAAGCATTACTGCTTTTGATTTTGAAGTAGTTCCTGATGTGAATAATAATATATTCATTACATTTTCATCAATTTTTGCATCTATATATTCTGTATTTCCTTTTTCTATCAAATCTTCTCCTTGTTTTATAAGTTCTTCTACTGATTCAAATCCTTCCATTTTACTCATACATATATAGTTTGTTAAATTAGTATTATCTTCTTCTTTAATTTTTTCTATTTTATCTGTTAATTTTTCATCAAATATTATGCAGTCTGCTTTACTTCTTATAATAGAATTTTCTAATTCATCATATTGTAAGTCTTTATCTAGTGGAACTGAAACTATACCTCCTAATAAATTTGCAAGATGAGAAATTACCCATTCATATCTATTTTTTCCTATAATTGCTACTCTTTTTTTATTAAGACCTTTACTATATAAGGCTGTTCCAAAGCTGTTAATGTCTTTTAACAGTTTTTTATATGTGATATTCTCATACGTTACTTTTTTATTTTCTTGATGCTTTATTACAAATGCAATTTGGTTTGAAAACTTTTTAGCAGAATTATAAATAATTTCCTTTATATTATTAAATTCTTTGGCTTCAAATATCATATTTTTTGCTTTTTTCATAAATCTTTCCTCTCTTAAGGAATATTAGTATTCCTATTTTTATAATTTTAAAGACAGTACATATTTACCTTGTACTGTCTTTATTATTCTTATTTTACCACATACTTTTTATCTATTCAAGCTGACTGACTAATTATTCAATTTTAATTGTACTTAATTATTGTAATACTTTATATATTTTAACATAAAGCTCTCCTGTTCCACTACCCCATTCAGTAAATTTCAAAGTTTGTCCTTTTTTTATAGCAACTAATGTTGACGCATAATCACCAGCTCCAGAATTTCCACATTGGAACCTAAATATAGGTGCATTATTCAAATGTCCCATAAATCCTTTATTAATTCCTAAAGCCTCTATATATGCAATCGAGTCTTCTTTGGCTGTATATGTATAGTTCGCTCCAGTTCCTTCTTCAATAACATTATCTACATCTATAAATATTAATCCACCAGCTACTTGTTTATAATTTGTATATTCTTGTATGTAATTTTCTATTTCATTCAATCCTTTTTCTTCATTTTCTTGCGCTATTAAGTATTTGTTCTTCGCTTCTTTCGCTCTTTTAAATATTCCATTTTCTCCTAAACTTAAATTTATTCCTACTCCTGCTAAAATTATTAATATTATTATTGTTATAACCAAGGATATTAGTGTAATGGCTTTTTGTCTTCTCATTTATTTTATCTCGTATAATCAATTATATAAAAATATTAATCTATTTAATTGATTAATCCCTTTCTTTTAAATTTATGATATATTATTTTATAAGTTTAATGTCACTTTATCTTATATAATTTTACAAAACATAAAAAATATTACTAAATATCATAGAAATATGTAGCCTCTAAATCTGCTTCATGTGTCAATAATGATATTGGATATTTTTTATATGCTGCACCTATTGTTGTATATAGTTCTTTTGGTTCCGTAAATCCCATATGCCAGCGTATTGCGTATCTTTCTTCTGGGGTTAGTTTTATAAATTCTGATATCATCATTACAGATTTTTCGCCATGACCATATGGTATTTGGTCATCTATTGTATAGTATGGAACTTTTTCCCATACTCCTAGTTCGTTTTTAGCATTTCTGTAATCTACTTTATAAAAGTTTGCTTTGCATATATCATGTAAAAGTGCTATTATTCTCACGTGCTCGCTATCTCCTGATTTTTGCTTTAGTATTTCATATACTTTCATACTATGTTCTAATAAACCACCTTCAAATGCTCCATGAAACCTTGTACTTGCAGGTGCTTTAAAAAAGTCTGAATGTTCTAAAAATTCTATTAGTTTGTCCATTCCTTCTCTATTTGTTTCTTTTAATAATTTTATAAATTCTTCTTTCATTTTTATTTTTTTCCTCCTATTCAATCTTTTTACTTAATCAGAAAATTTTCGGCTGTAAAAGATTTGGGACGTCCCAAATCTTTACAAATAATTTTCAATTTATAGTTAATTCTATTTGGAAAGTTTTAGACACGTCCCAAATCTTTACTATCCAAAATATATGAAATAGATTATTATTTCTATTATTAATATTGCTGGAAAACCTATTTTAAAACGTGGCTTCTTTGTTTTATGCCTAAAAGTATACATTCCTGCTATTCCTCCAATAGAACCTCCTAATAATGCTAGTATAAATAAAGCCCCTTCACTTATTCTCCATTTACCTTTTTTAGCCTTAGTTTTATCTATCCACATTGCTAAAAATGTTATTATATTTATTATTATTAAATAAATTATAAAACTTTGCATTGTAAATAGCCATGAAATATTTATTGTGTTTTCAAACATTTTTATACATCTCCTTTTTCATTTGAATTATATTATCATTTATATTAAAAAACTTGTCACCATTCCTATACTTCTATTGGTAGCACTAGTTTATAAGCACATTCTTCTTAGTTATTTTTATATAATAAATCCTCCATTTTTTCTACTATCTTTACTTTTGAGTTACTATATTTCACGTATTTTAATTTTATGATTTGTTTTAAATTATTATATATATCCTTTATACTTTTGTCAATATATTTAATTTTCATTTTGAGTATAAAAGAAATGTGAAAATATCCTGACTTACCAAATAACAAAATGTCCCGTTTATTCCAAGAAAACTTATTGATTTTGAGTTATCCTTTGGTATGCTATTGTGTCCCAAATCTTTCTTAACTACAAAAATAAAGAGCTTTTACATATATAATAGTAAATTGCTCTTTATTTTTGTATATTAGTATTTACACTTTTTTACATTTTTCATACTTATTTTTAATAAGGATAAAATAGATACTATCTTGCTGAATATGATTTTGAAATAATTGTTCCACAATTAATACTTCCACTTCCTCCTGCTCCACCATTTGCACTTTCTCCATTTCTAGTACCTCTTCCTCCTGCTCCACCACTAACAGTAATTGACCCTTTAGTTAGAGCTTTCTTAAAGAAAATATTTACACTTCCTCCTCCAGAGCCTCCACCTCCAGATCTATAAGCAGAACCTCCATAACTACCATTAGCCGAAATTACACTATTATTATAAACATTTTCTCCATAAACAATTAATAAGCCTCCTGTTCCATTTTGTGCTCCTGTTCCTCCTCCTGCATTAGAACCTGCTGGGTTTCCAGCGCCTCCTCCGGCACCTCCACCATATCCTGAAATATTTCCTGATGTAGCATTTCCTCCATTATATGATGCTGCTCCTGCATAACCTGCCCAGGCTCCTCCTCCTCCAGAGCCACCTGAATATGATGTTCCTACACTTCCTGCTGTAGAAACTGTAACTTTGTCTCTCCATGTTACTGCTGCACCTGAACCACCACCTCCAGTAGCTCTATTACTTCCATTACCTCCATTTGTTCCAGCGTTCCATCCATAAGTATAAACAGACTTTGCACCTCCTCCAGATGCTCCTCGTCCAGGAATATATTCATATGAACCATTTAAATTTCTATATAAATACACATTTTCTCCTGGGGCTCTTGCTCCTCGTGCTGTCATTGTTATTGTTCCATTATTTGTTACTGTTCCTGTAGCATATACAAACATACCTTTTGGTCCTCCATAGGCTGTTCCATAGGCTGTTAGTGTTACTCCAGAATTTATTGTTAAGTCTCCATTTACCTTAACTATTACCATATTTTTTGCGTATGCACTTGCTGTTCCTACATCATTTGCTTCTCCAAAAGTCGTATTTGAAGAAAGCGTTAAATCTTCATCATATACATATGCATGTATTGGATAATTTTGTCCATTTACTGTAAATTCATAATTTCCTGTTTCTCCTATACTATATTTTATCACATCAAATAAGCTTTCAGATGTATATTCATAATATAGTTCTTCTATTTCTATTGTCCCTGCTCCATCATTCCATACTGTTTTTGGACATATTCTTGACACTTGTGCTATATCTATATTAAATTCTCCTACATATTCATTCCACGTATTTTTATTATCAAGACTATACATATTAGTTACATTTTCTGTTTGAGAATAATCTATTTTTATTGTTCTTTCCGTTTCTTCTTCTGTTGGCTTATAATTAACTACTGCTATTTCTGTTTTTGGTTGAAGCCTATACACTCTTTCTGTTGCTTCATTTTTCGCTTTTATTTTTATTTCAAATAACTGATTTTCTATTAGTTTTCTATCAAATGCAACCTTTTCTTTATTCTTACAATCATATTGTGTTTCTCCTATTGTTACCTTTTCTATTCCATTTGCATTTTCAAGTATTAATAGTCCTTCTAAGTTTTCTCCATCATATTTTGAAATATTAAAATATGCCCTTGTTGACATTTCTTCTATACTTAAAATTGTTAAATCATTACTTATAGTTACTTTATGATTATTATATGTTACTTCACCTGTTGAAACATCTAAATTATATCCTAGTTCACTAAATTTATTTTTTAAATCCTCTAATGTCGCACTTACTGGTTCCTCTGTTTCTATTGAATTAATATTTTCATTTTCTTTTTCTTGTTTTACGCTATCTATTATTGCTTGTATTTCAGTTTCTACATCTTTTTTAGAAACATTAGTTACTTTGTTTATTCCATTTTTCCCAATATTAATTGCAATAATTCCAATTATTAATACTAAACTTATTAGTACTCCTATAAAAATAGCTTTTTTCATTTTAATATTTTTTATCATATGTTATTTCTCCTTTATGTTATTTTATCATTACTAGTTTATCCTTATTTAATATTTTAGTCAATATTTTTATACATATTATTTTCATTTTCTTATTTTTTTCATAATGTTTTTTGTTATAAAAAATATTACTTTTCTATTTAATATGCATTTATAGTATTATTAAATTTTTTGTATTTTTTATACTCTTCTATTTAAAGCATACAATATAGTATATTAAAATATGCTCATACAATTAAATACAATACATATTTTATTACAAAAAAAATAGAAAATATTTTACATTTATTATGATAAAATATTTTCTATTTTTATATTTATTTGATAAAAATATTAATTTAATTATTTTTTATAATTCTAAATTTTTTTATTATAATTCTTCCAAATATATTGAATATATTGTACACCATACTGGGCTACCTGCTGCAGCTCCAAAAACTCTAAAATATACTGGATAACTACCTTTTAATTGACTTATATCCATTGTAATTACTTGCCCGCTAGATGCTACATTTCCATATACATCTATAATCTTTGCGTCTTTAAACCCATAATAAAAACGACATCTCCAACTTTGTGGACCAGTAGTATATTTTACATTATAATCCATTCTAAAATGTGCTGTTTTGTAATTTGTTAAATCTATTCTATTATTTGAATATGCTTCTACTTCCCCATATCCTACACCATATTCACTGTGTGCGTACAAATGCATATTATTTGTATTATCTCGATAATATCCTTGTGTTGATTGCAATACTCTATAAGTATATCCTCCTGTTAATGCTTGATTCTTATTTCCTAAATTATAAAGATATGTTCCCCATACAATAGTTCCTGTTTCTGGTTTGTTTATTGTTGTTGTTTCATCATCTAATACTACTTTTGAATAAACTTCTTTTATTGAATGATCTTCTACTTGTACTTCTTCAGTATACGAATTCCATGTTTCACCTTTATCTAAACTATAGTATTTCAATATGTTTTCTACTTCTGGGAAAGTTATATCAACTTTTTTAGCTACTTCTTCATAATTTTCTGCTATATTTATAGTAGGTTTTTGAGTTGCAATATAACTATATTCTTCTTTTTGTTCTTTTCCTTTTATTTTTACCTTAAATCTCAATACATCATTTTCTTTTAATGTTCTATCTACTGCAAACTTAGTTCTGTTATTACATGGAATCGTAAGATCTGGCAATTCTATTTGTTCTATTCCAAGTTGATTTTCTATTATAAAAACTACATTGAAATTTTCACCATTTCTTTGCAAACTATAATCTACTTTTGTTATCCTTTCTGTTATACTTAAAATTGTTAGTTCATCACTTATAACTATTAAATAGTCTCCATATATTACCTCTCCTGTTGAAACGTCTAAATTATATCCTAGTTCACTAAATTTATTTTCTAAATCCTCTAATGTTGCGCTTACTGGACCCTCTGTTTCTATTGAATTTATATTTTCGTTTTCTTTTTCTTGTTTTACACTATCTATTATTTCTTGTATTTGTGTTTCAACATTTTTCTTTGCAATATCTTTTAACTTATTTACTCCATTTTTTCCTACATTTATCAATATAATTCCAATTATTAACATACAAACTATTATTATAGCAAAAACAATATATTTTTTTATTTTAGTATTTTTTTTCATTTAATATGACACCTCTTTATATTTTTTCTTCAAATGTATTATGTTTATAAGTTGTTACTTCCTTTTTAGTTTATCTTTCTTTATTAATTTAGTCAATATATTTATAAAAATTTTTTCAACTTTTTATATTTGCATTTTTTTACATTTTTTGCTATAATATATTTGTATTATAATCTATGTTAATTGAAAGGAAGGTGATTAATATGTCAGATGTTTACAAAACTTTTTCTTTGGAAGATTGTGCTGATTGGAATAAAAGATTTGATAAAGCTACTCATGATAATAACAAAAAAGAAATCATGAGTTTACTTTCTGAGGCTAATCACCTATATTTTGATGAATATTTTATATATAATACAATTTCTAAATTGAATAGTGATAATATAAACTTAGATAAAAAAGAGGAGTTGATAAATAATTTTAACAAATCAAAAATTGTTAAATTTGTTATCAAACAAGATGACTATATTTCAATTAATACTAGAGCTAATTGTATAAAAGTAGCCAAATTATCTGATATAATTAAGGAAGTTTCTAATGATAGAAATTCTAAAGAATCATTAATAAGACAAGATAAATTTAGTAGTGAATATCTTTCACAATTAATTAGTTTTCCTAATAGTATTGTTACTGGATATGTTTATGGTATTTCAGATAAGTCCAAAAAAATGCATACTTGGGTTGAATTTAAAAATAATAATAACCAAGAGTTTGTAATAGATTATGATGATAACACGGTTTATAATAAAGAAGGTTTTTACTTTTTAAAACATGTTGAGCCTTTGAAAAAAGTAAGTTCTGATGACTTAAAAGGTAAAAGCTCAGTAAGTAAGGCTGGTAGTGCTTCTGAGATTTCTAATGAAATTATTGATATTGAAATTGATATGGGTGATGAAAGATAATAAGAGCACTATTTCTAGTGCTCTTACTTTTTTTGTTTAGAAAAGCTAGACAGGGTGACCTTCCTGTATCTCCTAACTAATGGGTGGCGGCTGCCTGTTCCGCCCTCAGAACTTTTCTATTATTATTATATGATAAATTAATAATAACATACATTTATATAGTTTGCAAGATTTTAATCATATTTTTTAGCATATCCGTTTATTTAAATATATATTCTTCTTTTTTTCAGTCATTATAAATAAAGTTCTAGCAAACATTTTCCCTTTGTTACTAGTTCTTACTGCTACAAGTACAAATTCATTTTCTACTAAGTATTCTTTTATGTATTCAATAGAGTCTTGATTTGGATTTTTTGCTACATATGTTGGATTATTTATTATGTCTGATATTTGTATTCCGATATTTATTATAGTCATTTAAGTGTTTATTTTTCATATGTTCTATATTGTTGTCTCCAATGTATATTGGAATCTCTGATTTATAGTTTAAATTAAGTAATTTTATAACTTTGTTATTTACTTTTCCTATTCTCTTATTCATTATGTATCCTTTCATAGTTTTGGATATTATACAATATAGAAATTAATTTATCAATAGTTTTTTAAAATTATGTAATCTTTTTTTACAATTATATAAACTGTAATACCGTCTACTTTTATATAGACGGTATTATATTCTGCTATTGTTTTTCCTCTTTAATATAATTATTTTATAGTTTTACAGGTTTCAATTATTACGAACTTTTTTTAACTGGACTAAATGTAGGTCTATTGATTAATGAAGCTTTTTTAGCTTCCTCGATAGAGTGTATGCATTCTGTACAGAAATTCCATTTGTAAGGTCCATTATGAGCTATATACATTTTTTTAAATATAACTGTGCTTTTACATTTGCAACATTCTCCTAATATGACTCCTTTTTTCTTTGCAAAATGGCTCGATCTTGACTTAATTTTCATTTTGTTTCCTCCTTAAAAATAATTATTTTTATAGGTTTATAAGCTTCAATATGTGTATTTTATCATAATTAATATAGATTTGCAATAGTTTTTTGATTTTATGTAATCTCGAAAATCAACTATTTACAAGCGGAAAATATTTTTATTATGTAGGAGCAACTAGTAGCTGCCCCTACATCAAATCAAAGGTTTATACTATTCATTATTCATTTAAGCCTTCTCTATGAAGAAAAGGCCGCTGAAACAGCGACCCCTACAATTATTCTATTTATGATATTACTTCCCAAAAGTGACAGACTTCCCATTTGGAAACGTCCCCAATGGGAAGTTAGCCGAATAGGCTTAATTGGTTGCTCTGGCTCATTCCTTCTAAGCAACCCATTTTCTTTAGTAAATCTACTACTGAGTTTCCTATTTTTGAGCGGATTTTCATATCGTCTATTGACATGAATTTTCCGTCTTTTTTTGCTTCTTCTATTCCTTCGGCTGCTACTGTTCCTAGGCCTGGTACGCTGTTTAGTGGTGGGCGTATTCCGATCTTCTTCTATTTGGAATTTTGTAGCGTGTGATTTATATAGGTCTATTGGTAGGAATTTTATTCCTCTTTCATACATTTCTAATACTAGTTCTAGTATTGCATACATGTTCTTATCCTTTGTTGTTGCACTATTTCCAGCTAGGTCTATTTCTTTCATTTTGTTTTTGACTTTTTCTTTTCCATAGCACATTATTTCACTGTCAAATTCATCTGCACGTATTGTGAAGTATGCTGTGTAATATGCTTTTGGCTCGTGTACTTTAAACCATGCTATTCTGAAGGCGTTTGTTACATATGCTGCTGCGTGGGCTTTTGGGAACATGTATTTTATTTTTTCACAGGATTTTATATACCAGTCTGGTACATCGTGTTCTTTCATTAATGCTACATTTTGTGCCCATTTTTCTTTATCTTTTAAGGCTTTTCCTTTACGTACTGTTTCCATTATTTTGAAGGCTGGGTTTGGTGGTACTCCCTTTTTTATTAGGTATATCATTATATCGTCACGACAACATATAGAGTCTTGAAGTGTTGTTGTTCCTTCTTCTATTAATGTTTGTGCATTTCCTAGCCACACGTCTGTACCATGTGATAAACCTGATATACGTATTAGTTCGTCAAATGTTGTTGGTTTTGTATCTACTAACATTCCTCTTACGAATTTTGTTCCGAATTCTGGTATTCCGGTAACTTCCTACTTTACTTCCTATTTGCTCTGGTGTTACTCCTAATGCATCTGTTGAGCTAAATATACTCATTGTTTCTTTGTCATCTAGTGGTACTTTTGTTGGGTCTATTCCTGTTAGGTCAAATAACATACGTATTACAGTTGGGTCGTCGTGTCCTAGTATATCTAGTTTTAGTAGGTTTTGGTCTATTGAGTGGTAGTCAAAGTGTGTTGTTACTATATCTGAGTTTGGGTCATCTGCGGGGTGTTGTACTGGGGTGAATTCGTATATTTCTCTACCTTTTGGTACAACTATTATTCCTCCTGGATGTTGACCTGTTGTTCTTTTTATTCCGTGTGCAACCTTGTGATATTCTTAATACTTCTGCGTTGTTTACTGGTACTCCTCTTTCTTCATAGTATTTTTTTACATATCCGAAAGCTGTTTTATCTGCTACTGTTCCTACTGTTCCTGCTTTAAAGGTTGTTCCTTTTCCAAATATTACTTCTGTATATTTATGGGCTTTTGCTTGGTATTCTCCTGAAAAGTTTAAGTCGATATCTGGCTCTTTATCTCCGTTGAAACCTAAGAATGTTTCAAATGGTATATCTATTCCATCTTTTACCATTTTTGTTCCACATTTTGGACATTCTTTATCTGGTAAGTCAAATCCACATTGGTAACCATAGTCGGTAAAGTCTGAATATTTACAGTTTGGACACCTATAATGTGGTGGCAAAGAATTTACTTCTGTTATACCTGTCATATTTGCTACAAATGATGAACCTACTGACCCTCTGGAACCTACTATGTAGCCATCTTCATTAGATTTCCATACTAGTTTTTGTGCTATTATGTACATAACTGAGAATCCATTTTTTATAATTGAGTTTAGCTCTTTATCTAGCCTTTCTTGTACTATATCTGGTAACGGGTCTCCATATAATTCGTGTGCTTTATCAAAGGCTATATCTTTTATTGTTTGCTCACAACCTTCTATGTGTGGTGGACATTTTTCTGGTGATATTGGGCTTATTCTTTCACACATGTCTGATACTTTATTTGTGTTTGTTACAACTACTTCATACGCTTTTTCTTCTCCTAAATATTCGAATTCTTTTAGCATTTCTTCTGTTGTACGTAAGTATAGTGGTGCTTGCTCGTCTGCGTCATCATAGCCTTGACCTGCCATTAATATTCTTCTATATATTTCGTCTTGTGGGTCTATAAAGTGAACGTCACAGGTTGCTACTACTAGTTTTCCTAGTTTTTCTCCTAAGGCTACTATTTTTCTGTTTATATCTTCTATTGCTCTTGTATCTGGCAAAGTTCCATTTCTTACCATGTACATATTGTTTCCTGTTGGCTGTATTTCTAGGTAGTCATAGTCTTTTGCTATTTCTTCTACTTCGTCATCATCTTTTCCTTCTACTATTGCTCTATATAGTTCTCCTGCTTCGCAGGCACTTCCTAGTATTAAGCCTTCTGAATATTTTTTGTATATTGATTTTAATATACGTGGCTTTTTATAGAAGTAATGCAAATGTGAAAGTGATACTAATTTGTATAGGTTTTTTAGACCTACATAATTTTTAGCCAGTATTATTGCGTGGTAGCTTGGCAATTTTTTAAAGTCAACTGCGCTTTTAGCATCAATATCATCTAAAGTTTTTACACCATCTTCTTTTAGCATATTAAACATTACATTTAGAACTTTTACAGTAGTATCTACATCATCTAGGGCACGATGTGCTACTTCAACTACTATTCCTAGCTTGTCTGCAATTATTCCTAGTTTGTATTTTTTAAAGTCTGGAAATAACTGTTTAGCTAAACGTAAAGTATCCATATATGTATTATCTAGTGTATATCCTAACTCTTTTGCATTGTGTTTTAAAAATCCTATGTCAAAGTCTGCATTGTGGGCTACTAATACACTATCTCCTACAAATTCTAATATTCTCGGAAATACTTTGTCTATCGTCTCTGCATCTTTTACCATTTCATCTGTTATGTTTGTAACTTCTACAACTTTTGGTGGAATCGGCTTTTCTGGGTTTACAAAACAGCTAAATTCGTCTATTACTTCTCCATTTTTTACTTTCATTATTCCTACTTCTGTTATCTTTTCTGTTCTGAATGAAAGTCCTGTTGTTTCTAAGTCTAGCACACAATATGTTGTATCTTCTAAACTTTGATTTTTTGAATTTGTTACTATATTCGATTTGTCTGGTACTAAATATGCTTCTACACCATATATTACTTTCATGTCTGGGTTATCGAAGCCTAGCATTTTATGGGCATCTGGGAAAGATTGCACTACTCCATGGTCTGTAATTGCAATTGACTTCATTCCCCATTTCATAGCTCTTTTTATTAGTTCTGTTGCTGGTGTTACAGCATCCATTTGGCTCATTTGAGTGTGCATGTGAAGTTCTACTCTTTTTACTTCTGAGTTATCCATTCTTACTTCTCTTTTTATTCCATTTGATACTACAATTGTATTTGCCATAATAGTAACTTCATTTGAGAATGTATCCATTCCTGCTTTTCCTGCAAGTTTTATTCCCTTTGCACCTTTTATTTTTCCTATTACTTTTTTGCTATTATCTTTGCTTAAGAAAGCTTTACATGTCATTGTGCTTGTACCATCATAAATAGATAAGCTTAAAAGTATTTTTCCACCTTTTAGTTCTCTATCTTCCATAGCTATAACTTCGCCATCTATGCATACATTTCCAGATTCTATTCCTACATCTTGTACCTTTATTAGTGGCTCTTTTATTTCTGGGTTCATTCCTAATATTAATGGTGAATCTTCATCTTCTGTTGGAAGTTTTGGGAAATTATCGCCATTTATTTCTATTATAATATTTGACATTACAGTAACATCGCCTGCAAATGCATCTAAACCTGCTTTTCCTATTGTTTTAATTCCACTTGCCTTTCGTATTTTCTCTACTACTTCATTTCCTTCTTTGCTATCTGTTGTAAATGATTTACATGTTATAATTCCTGTTCCATCATATAGGTCAAATATAATCATTCCTTTTCCTGTTTTTGTCTCTCTTGCTTCACAACTTACTACTGTTCCTTCTATTGTTATTCTTTTATTTTCAGCTGATATTTCTTTTATTTTGACTTTATTTTCTTTTGCCTTTGAAGGTTTTCCTAAAATGTAATTTTTTTCTTCTTCCATTTGTTCTAGTTCTTGTAAATATTCTTCTTCAGGTGGTGGCATAGGTGGCACTTCTCCAAAATAACTATCATCAAATGGTATGTCTTGTGGTGGTGGAGGTGGTGCACTACTACTACTATTGCTATATTCTATGCTTTCTTCTTTAACTTGCTTATTTTGCATTTCTAAATTTCTTATTGCTTCTTCTTCCATTTTTAAAGTATTTTCTTGATATTTTTTTATATCTTCTTCATTAATATTTTCTGTGCAACTAACCTTATACTTTGCACCATAAATATTAAATATTACCTCCCCTAAAATTTCATTAAACTTTTTAACAACTAAAAAATCTTTTCCTTTTTTACAAAGAAGTATATTTATATTTTTATTATCTATTGAAATCGTACTTTTAGCTAAAATAGCTTTAAACATTGGATGTTTATGTGCCATATATTCTATAATATCTTCCCACTCATTTTCTAATTTACTTCCTATTTCATCTATTCCAGTAGTTTCACAAACTTTATTTTCAATATTTTGCTGTGCATTTTCATTTTCAATTCTAATTTTTATATTAGATATTCCAAAACGAACCTCTAAGTACTTTTCAAAAGCATACACTGGCTTTATTTCTATTAAAATTGTAGATATTAAAGTCATTTGTAAAGTGTTTGTTTTTTTGAACAAATTTATAGCTTTTACTTTAGCATTCATTATATTTTGATTACCTGAACTGAAATCTCTAAAAATTTCTCTTACGTGCTTATATTCCTGATTTTCATTCATATTAAATTGCCCCCAAAAACTCTCTTAATTACTGTATCACATTATAATATATCAATAAAAAAATATCAATAAAAAATAAGTAATAAAATGATGAATTTTTATAAGAATAATAGGGGCTGTAAAAAAAGAAAAATTTTAGCGAGGCTGCTGAAAAAGTAGTCCAAAATTACATCTCAAAAAACTTGAACTAGAAAAAATATTTTCCAGTTCAAGTTTTTTTGAAATGTAATTTTGGACTACTTTTTCGGCAGCCTCGTTTTATTACTGATTTTTTGAATTTCTATTTATATTTTTAAAACTCCACCAATTGTACGGTTCATTGTTTGGCTACCTTCAGTATGTGTTGATAGAATTGATGCTCCTCCTGCTATTACTACTATGTCATCTGTTTTTACATAACCTTTTTGTTTTGCTATTTCTATTCCTTCTTCTATTACATCATTTGGATTTTCTTTGTTGTTTATTAGTATTGGTGTTATATTCCATGCTAGTGCTAATTGTTTGTATGTTTTTTCATTTGTTGTTGCTGCATATATTGGACATTCTGGCAAGAAGCTTGCTACCATTCTAGGTGTATCTCCTGTTTGAGTATATGCAAATATTGCAGAACTCTTCATATCTCTTGCTGTGTTTGATATGCTATGGCATAAATTGAATTCATAGTTTAAGTTTGAGCGGTCTTCTTCCCTTCTTATTATTCTTTTCCAATAATGTATATTTGGTTCTACACTTTTTGCTATTTTGCACATTGTATTTACACATTCTACTGGATATTTTCCCATTGCACTTTCACCTGATAACATTATCGCTCCTGTTACATCAAATATTGCATTTGCTACGTCACTTACTTCTGCTCTTGTTGCTCGTGGGTTTGATACCATTGACTCTAGCATTTGTGTTGCTGTTATTACTGGTTTTCCTTCTTCTGTACATCTTTTTATAAACCTTTTTTGAACTATTGGTACTTGTTCCATTGGTATTTCTACTCCCATGTCTCCTCTTGCTACCATTATTCCATCTGATATTTCTAATATTTCTTCAAAGTTGTCTATCCCTTCTTGACTTTCTATTTTTGATATTATTTTTATGTTTTCTCCACCATTTTCTTTTAATAATTGTTTTATTTCTTCAATATCTGATGCTCTTCTTACAAATGATGCTGCTATATAATCGAAGTCTGCTTTTATTCCATTTTTTATATCTGCTATATCTTTTGGAGATAATGCTGGTAAATTTAACCTTAGACCTGGCACATTTACTGTTTTTCTACTTCCTAATTTCGCTGTGTTTATAGCTTTGCATACTATATCTTTTTCTTTTATTTCTAATACTTCAAATTCTAATGCTCCATCATCTACTAATATTTTACTACCTACTTTTACATCTTCATATAAGTTTTTATAACTTATAGTAGTTTTTGTTTCGTTTCCTATTATTTCATCATTTACAAATGTAAATATACTTCCTTCTTTTATGGTTACTTTTTCATTTCCTGTTTCTAATACCCCTGTCCTTATTTCAGGCCCTTTTGTGTCTAGCATAAGTGCAACTGGAAGTTTTAACTCTTCTCTTGCTTTTTTTACATTTTCTATTTTTTCTTTATTTTCTTCATACCCTCCATGTGAAAAGTTTATTCTTGCTACATTCATTCCTGCATTCATCATCTTTTTAAGCATTTCTACACTTTCAGTTGCTGGACCTATTGTACATACTATTTTTGTTTTTCTCATACATATTCCTCCTATAACAATATATTCTCTTGCTTCCCTGTTGGTTATTATACTATTTTATTCTTTTTATTGCTTCTTCCATTTTTATAGTTTCTTGCTCTCCTGTTTTCATATTTTTTAATGTAACTACATTATTTGCTATTTCATCTTCTCCTAGTACTATTACATATGGTATTTGTAGTTTATCAGCATATTTGAATTTGGCTTTTATTTTTTTATCTTCTAAATAATTTTCTGTTTGTATTCCTGCATCTCTAAGTATTTTCCCTACTTCTAATGCTTTAGATTGGTCTTCTATCATTGAAACTACTAATACTTTTGATATTGATTTTTTTGAAGCTTGTATTGCTTGTAGTTCATTTAGTTTATAAAATAGCCTTGTAAGTCCTATTGATACTCCTACTCCTGGAAGCTTTTGGTCTGTATAATATTCTGCTAAATTGTCATATCTTCCTCCTGAGCATATGCTTCCTATTTCTCTGTATTCATTTAAAAATGTTTCATATACTGTTCCTGTGTAATAGTCTAAACCTCTTGCTATACTTAGGTCTACTTTAAAGTTTGTGTCTGGCACACCAAAGCTTCTTATGTATTTTACTACTTGTTTTAATTCTTCTAATCCTTGCACAAATAGTTCTTCTGAAACTTCTAGTTTCTCTAATTTTTCTAGTTTTTCGTTGGTCGTACCATCTATTTGTATAAATTCTATAATTCTATCAATAGCTGTTTTGTCTACCTTCATATCTTCTAAGCATTTTATTACGTTTTCTTTGCCTATTTTTTCTATTTTATCAATTATTCTCATTATTTCTACTGAGTTTTCTTCTTGATTTAATTCTTTAAATAGTCCATTTAATATTTTTCTGTTATTTATGCATATTGTGAAATTATTGAAGCCTAATTCTTTTATTGTTGTGTATATAACTGCTGGCATTTGGGCGTCATTTACAATATTTAGTTTTCCATCTCCTATTATATCTATATCACATTGATAAAATTCTCTAAATCTTCCTTTTTGTGGTCTTTCGCCACGATATACTTTTCCTATTTGATATCTCCTAAATGGAAATGCTAAATTATTATAATTTTGTGCTACATATTTTGCAAGTGGTACAGTTAGGTCAAACCTTAGTGATAAGTCGTTGTCCCCTTTATTAAAACGATAAATTTGTTTTTCTGTTTCTCCACCTGCTTTTGCTAAAAGCACTTCACTCATTTCTATTATTGGTGTATCTATTGGTAAAAAACCAAACTTTTCGTATGATTTTGTTATTTTTTCTTTCATTTCGTTAAATAAAATCTGCTCATTTGGTAGTAATTCCATAAAGCCTGGTAATGTACGTGGTTCTATTTTATCCATATTTTTCCTCCTTCATGCGAAGCGTGTATTATTCACTCTTCACTATTCATCATTCAATATCCGCTTAATTAATTGTTGTAGTGGTCGTACTTTGGGTAACCTTCTCTCCAACGTTTCGTTCATATATATTTTTATTATTTATTTCCAATTATATTGATTTTTAAATATTTAGGGGAATAGATTTCTATTCCCCTATTTTATATTGCAATTTTAACACTAATTTAATTCTATTACTGGACGTGACTCTTCGTCTATTTTTATAGAAGAAATTATTTCAATCTCACTGAAATCATGTATTTGTGTTGTAAGAATTCCTCCAATTATTTCAACTTTATTTCCTAAAAACACCATTTCCAAACTTACTCTTCCATTGCTTCTTTTGAGGAAAACCTGGTTTCATTTTCCATCCATTGTACATCCACTTTCATAAAAACTGTTGTCTACTCTTATCATGCTTTTTTCCTCCTTGCAATAAAACAAACTTTTTAGTTACTACTATATATTATCATATAAAACATATTTTTTCAAGTATTTCACAGAAATTGCTAATATAGATTAGAAATATAGCAAATTCGTTGGAGCACGGGCGATTGATAATCGCCCCTACATCTATTTTTATTATTTATTCTTATTTTGAGAACTTTCTTTGAAGAATGGGTCGCCGATGACGGCGCCCCCTACAAATTATATTTTCAATGTTACATATTAATCTAACCTTGGTCTTAAGCTTAAATAAATTGGCTCTTCTTCTTTTATTCTTGTTGTTCTTCCGTGACCTGGGTATACTATTGTATCATCTGGCAGAATTGCTAGTTTGTTTGTTATTGAGTTTATTATATCTGCGAAATTGCTTGTTGGTAGGTCTGTTCTTCCCCATGTACCTCTAAATAATGTGTCTCCTGAGAATAGTAATTTTTCTTTTTCACAATACAAACATGTTCCTCCTTTTGTGTGTCCTGGAGTGTGTATTACTTTAAATTCTATGTTTCCTATATGTATTAGGTCTCCTTCATCTACTCTTGAATCCGCTTCTAGTGTGATTTCTTCCATTCCGATATAATAAGTTAAGCTAATACCTATATTATATAGTCCTTCTGCGTCATCTCTATGTATTAGAACTTTTCCTCCTTTTTTCTCTTTTAATTCTAATATTCCTCCAAAATGGTCTCCATGGCAATGGGTTAAATATATATATTTTAAATTATCTATTCCTAAGGTATCTAACATCTCTATTATTTTTTCTGGTTCCCCACCTGGGTCAACACACATTGCTTCTTTTGTTTGTTCATCTTCTATTATATAGCAATTTGTTGGTTCTCCAAGTGCTGTTTCTACTGGTATTTTTTTTAATATCATTTGTTTTTTCCTTTCTTCCCTATTATTCAAAACTAATAAAGTAGTAATTTAATATTGTAGAGTAGTCAAATAAGAATATTTTTTAGGGTAATTTCTTCGGAGAACGGGTCGCCCAAAGTCCGACCCCTACAATTCTATTTTTCAAACTTCCCAAAAGGGACAGATTTCCCATTAGGAAACGTCCCCAATGGGAAGGGGGGCTATTTCTTACGCTTAACCTCATACACACTATCAACTTTCCTAATAAACTTAAGTACATTATTTAGCTCCTCTAAATTCTCTACTTCTAATGTTATTTCTGTTATCGCTATTCTCTCTTTATTCGCTCTTGATGATACTGCTATTAATTTTGTTTTTGTTGTTCCTATTTGTGAAATTATATCAGCAAGCAAACCTGTTCTATCATTTGCAAATATTTCTATATCTACATTATATGCTACTGCTTTCTCTGTTAGCCAATATACATCTATCATTCTGTTTTCCTCATCTAAGAATAAGTCTTTTAAGTTTTTACAGTCTGACCTGTGTACTGATACTCCTCTTCCTCTTGTTATATACCCTACTATATTGTCTCCTGGTACTGGGTTACAGCATTTTGATAGTTTTACTAGGCAGTTATCTATTCCTTCTACTACTATTCCTGTTTTTGATGCTTTTACTTTATTTTGCTTTGCTTTTGATAACTCTTCTATTTTTTCTTCTACATTTTCTTCTTTATGTACTTTTCTATATTCTTCTAATATTCTTGCTATTATTTTTCCTGATGTGATTGCTCCAAATCCTACTGCTGCATACATGTCTTCATTGTTTGTGAACTTATATCTGTTTAATGCTCCTTGTACAAATTCTGTTTTAAATAGTTCGCTATAGTCCATTCCTATTCTTTTTATTTCTTTTTCAATTAGGTCTTTTCCTTTTTCTATATTTTCTTCTCTTTGATTTTTCTTAAACCAAGTTTGTATTTTATTCTTTGCTGTTGTACTTTGTATAAATTTTAGCCAGTCTCTACTTGGTCCTTTTGCTTTGTCTGAGGTTACTATTTCTACGATATCTCCATTTTTTAGTTTTGTTATTATTGGCATCATTTTACTGTTTATTTTACAACCTGTCATGTGATGTCCTATTTCTGCATGTATACTATATGCATAATCTATCGGTGTACTTCCACTTGGCAGAACTTTTATATCTCCTTTTGGAGTAAACACATATACTTCATCTTCAAACAATTCTGTTTTTAAAGTATTTAAAAACTCTTGTGGGTCAGCTATATCCTTCTGCCATTCTAATGTTTCACGAAGCCATGCTAGCTTATCTTCTGTTACTTGTACATTTGCTTTTTTACCTTTTGCAAAACTTGCTTCTTTATATGCCCAGTGTGCTGCTATTCCATATTCTGCTATTCTATGCATATCCCATGTACGTATTTGAACTTCAAATGGTGTTCCTTTTTCCCCTATTAGTGTTGTATGTAATGATTGATACATATTTGGTTTTGGTACTGCTATATAGTCTTTAAACCTTCCTGGCATTGGGTTATATACGTCATGTACTACTCCTAGTGCTGCATAACAGTCTTTTACTGAGTTTACTATTATTCTTAGGGCAAATAGGTCGTATATTTGGTCTAAAGTTATATTATCTCTTTTCATTTTTCTATATATACTGTATAAATGTTTTGCTCTTCCTGTAATCTCTGCATCTATTTTTTGTACTTTTAGTTCATGTGCTATTTGTGCTTCTATTTTGTCTATAAATTCTAAACGTTCTTCTCTTTTTCTGTCTATTCCTTCTACTATTTCTCTATATTCTTCTGGATATAGGTATTTAAAAGATAAGTCTTCTAGTTCCCATTTTAATGAATATATACCAAGCCTATTTGCAAGCGGTGCATACAGGTCCATTGTTTCTCTTGCATTTGCTATTTGCCTGTCTCTTGATAGGAATTTTAGTGTTCTCATGTTATGAAGTCTATCTGCTAGCTTTATCATAATAACACGTATGTCTCTACCCATTGCTAAAAACATTTTTCTATAATTTTCAACTTGCTCTTCTTCTACAGATTCACAGTTTAATTTGCTAAGTTTTGTAACTCCATCTACCATTTCTGCAACTTCTAAGCTAAATTCATTTATTAGGTCTTCATGTGTAACAGAGGTATCTTCTACAACATCATGTAAAAGAGCTGCACAAATTGTATCATCGTCTAGCCCTAAGTCTGCTAATATATAGGCTACTTGCATTGGGTGAATTATATAGGGTTCTCCTGATTTTCTTAATTGATTTCCATGTTTTGCTACTGCAAAATTATATGCTTTTAGTATACGTTTACTATCTGACTTTTTATTATTTTTTTTCATTTTGTTTACAATTTCTTCGATTGTAATTTGCTTATTTATTTCTTGCATTTTTACCACTTCCTTGCTTGATTTTTATGTTAATGTATGTTATACTTCTTTTATGAAACTTTATTTATATGTTTAAAATATTTTCTATTTTAAACTTTTTCCTTATTTAGAAAGGAGAATTTTTATGAAAATTAAAATCTTTCTGTTTGCTTTAATTGTAGCTATTGTTGCTTGTATACTTAGTATTCTTTTAGAATTTTTATCAGATAAAGCATATGAGCGGAAGTACAACTTACTTGGCTCTATATTTTCATTTTTATATTTAATATCACTATTTACATTTGTAATATCTTTTATTATTTTAGTGATTATTTTTGACTTTATTTTAATTAGCTAACTATAAACTTTATTCATACAAGCTATGTCTATTAATAGACATAGTTTTATTTTTGTTACTAGATAATAGTTCTACAAATGCTTTGTAGTAAGGTCTACGAAGAAATTTTCTTAAAACCATTAACTAGTATTTTTCAAAATATGTAAACTTATATTGCATTTCACTGTACTTTATGTTATACTTTTATATGTAACTATAGTATATTTTCCTTATAATGAAAGGAGCTTGTATATGAATATTTTCATAATTCAGGTTGTTACTTTTAGTATTTTTTATCTGTCTGGATATTTTCTCGGCAAAGCTTATGAGAACTACAAGAAAGAGGGTATCAAATTGACAAGATACTGGTATAACACTATTCCTTATACTGTTATCCAGCCATTTTGTTACTTTATATTCTTCTTTTGCATGGGGGTACTTTCACTAATTGCCCTTTGGTAACATTTCATTTTGGTCGCTAATTTTTAGCGACCTTTTTTATTGAATAGGAAAAATCGATTTTGGGGAATATATTTCATGTTGTAGGAGTTGCTACTAAAGGGCAACCTATGTAGAGAAGCCACTTTTGTTCTATTCTTAGTACGACTTTCTTATGTCTTTCAAATTTATTTGTATACTTTCTCTTCCATTATACTGATTTATCTCTAATGTCCCCACTACATCTATTTTATCTCCTATTCGATACTCTTCTGCTAAATGGCCTAAATTGAATCCTATGCTATCAATCCAATAATTGTCATCTTTTAAAGACAATTTTAAATGTTTTCCCTCTGATAATGCTCTTATTGAATGTATTTTTAGGTTTTTACACATAAATAGTGGTGTTTTATTTGCTTCTCCAAATGGTTCTAATAATTTTAACTGAGCTACATCTGTAACACTTATATCTTTTAATGAAATTTCTTCATCAATATTTATGATTGGTATTATATCACTAATATTACTATTATGTGCATATTCTTCAAAATCTTTTTTAAAATTTTCAAATTTGTCTTTTTCTACTGTAATGCCTATTGCCATAGAATGCCCGCCAAACCTATTTATATTACTATCTACATTGCTTAATGCTTCATATAAATCGAACCCGAGGTATACTTCTTCCTGAACCTTTTCCGCATTTCTTCTTCAAAGCAAATTAGTATACTTGGTTTAAAATACATTTCTGTTATTTTTGATGATACTATTCCTATTACTCCATGATGCCAGTTTTCTTTTCCTAATACTATAACTTCTTTATTCTCATTTTGTTTTTCTATTTGCTCTACTGCTTCATTAAATATTCTTTGTTCTATTTCTTGCCTTTCTTTGTTATATTCATTTAACCTTTGGGCTATTTGCTTTGCTTCTTCTTCGTCTTCTGAAAAAAATAAGTTTAGTGCTTCTTTTGCATATCCCATTCTTCCACATGCATTTATTCTTGGTGCTATTCCAAAAGATATTGTATTTGAGTCTATTGTTTTATATCCTGATATATTTAATAATGTTTTTAGTCCTATGTTTTTTGTGACTTCTACTAATTTTAACCCAAGTTTTGTTATCACTCTATTTTCATCTATTAATGGAACAATATCTGAAATAGTTCCTAAACAAACTAAGTCTAAATATTTTAAGTATTCTTTTTCTTCTAAATTCAATTTTTGTGATATTGCTTGTATTAATTTGAATACAACTCCAACTCCTGCTAAGCTATTAAATGGATATTGGTTGTCTTTTCTTTTCGCATCTACTACTGCTAACGCTTTTGGCAAAGTTTCTCCTGGTTCATGATGGTCTGTTACAATAGTTTCTATTCCAAGACTATTTGCATATTCTACTTCTTCTATTCCAGATATACCACAGTCTACTGTAATTATTAAATTATATTTATCATCTACTATTTTTTTTATTGCTTGTTTATTTAGACCATACCCTTCATATAATCTATTGGGTATATATTCAGAAACTAGAGCATTTCTATCAGTCAAAAATTTTTTTAAAACTGTTGTACTAGTAATACCATCTACATCATAATCTCCAAAAATCATTATTTTTTCGTGTGTTTCAATGGCATTTATAATTCTATTTACTGCTTTTTCCATATCTGGCATTAAAAATGGATTATAAAAGTCTCTTCTAGTAGGATTTAAAAATACATTTACTTTTTCTTCTTCCACTATATCTCTATTAACTAATATCATTGCTAATAACTTACTTATACTATATTTTCTTGCAATATACTCTACTTGCTTTTCATTTGTTTCATAGCATTCCCACTTTTTATTCATAGTTCTCCTTTCTTTACTGTAAACAATTTTCTCTATTTTACAACATTTCTTAGTAATTTAAAAGAGTTTTTGCTAAATTTTAGGTACTAATTGTAATTTTTTAAAGTTTAACATAAAGTATATTTTATAATAGTGAAATACTTCCATATTATATAAGAAAGAAACTTCGCCTTTGGGACAAGACAATAAGCTATCCCCTACATATTAAATTAATTTTTACTATTTAACAATAAAATTGCTTTTTCATGCAGGTTTCTTGTTAATGTGGCGCCCTTACAACTTTAACTTAAAATAGAGCACTTTCCCCCCTACAATTTAAAACCGATTTTTACTATACTAGAACAAAAATGGATTTGCTACACTTATAAGCATTGCTTGTCGGTGTGGCGAATCCATTTTTGTTCTAGTACTTTTGTCATATCCTAGTTCTTATTTTATAACTATTTCTTACTATTTTATATTACTATTAATTTATTTGTATAATCTAAATTTGACCATGATTCATATTCATATCCTAATGTATATATATTTGTTGCGTATATATCCTTTTGTAGCATTTGCTCTAAATTTCTACTAAGATTTATATCTTCGAATTTTTTAACAGATGTTATTATATTTATTTTTTTATCTATTTGACATATATCTGACAATAGAGTTTTCCCTTTTTGATTAATTCCTAATACCCTTACATATGGTGTTATTTTCTTCGCAACTGTCATTTCTTTTTTTGTTATTCCAAGTAGTGCATATAATAAAATTCTTTGTATTCTAGTTTGAGTGTACCTTTTTGTTTTTATTATATTTATTAAGTCTATTATATTATTACATGAATTTGCTGCATTTTTTATTGCATGTTCTAGTCCTTCTTGAACGTCTGGAATTGTTGCTATTTCACTTACTGTCATTGTTCTTAATACATACAATATCTCTTTTTCAAATTTTGATATGTCTATTACTATATTCCCTCTTTTTATTTCTTCTTTCAAAAGTATATATGAACTTGTTGGTATTACTTTTCTTATTTCATCATATTGCTCCCTTGCTACTAATTTCCTAATTGCTGTACTACTTGCAAATTCATCTACTATTTTTTCATCATTATAATATACTTTTTTTCTTTGTATTGAATATGGTTTCATATCACTTTTTAATTTTTTTAGTGCTTTTAAGTATTCAATTGCTAATATATTGTTAGAACCTGATAATATATTTGCATATCTTTTTATATCATTTAAATACATCATTAATGCACTTTCTCTTGCTTTTGGATATGATACTCCTTTTCCTAATTCATGGTTTAACATTGAAATGTATTCTTTTGGTTCATTATATAAGACATTTGCTATATTATTTAATGCTGCAAAATCGTCTGTTTCTGTTCCAAAGCAAAGTGTGTCTACTATTTTTAAACTATCTAATATTTTTATTGCTCCTTCTGCAAAGTTTTCTGCACTTGATATACTATATATTGTTGGCAATTCTATGACTATATCTACTCCATTTTCAAGTGCCATTCTTGCTTTTACCCATTTATTTACTAATGATGTATTTCCTCGTTGAGCAAAGTTTCCACTCATTATGGCAATTACATAGTCTGCTCCTGTTTGTTTTTTTGCTTCTTCTATTTGATATAAGTGTCCATTATGAAACGGATTATATTCTGCTATTATTCCTAATACTTTTGCCATAAAAGTTTGCTCCTTTCTTATTGGAAGTTGGAGGTTGGAAGTTAGAAGTTGAAATTTAATTTCTTTTTTTCTGTTATTACTTATATTTCCCCTCTTATATATTTATTTTATTTTTTTAATTTGCTTGTACTTTTCTTTATACATTGATATAATATCATAAAAGTTTTAAAAAAACAATCGAAAGGGAAAATATTATGGAAGAAATTATTATTTATACTGATGGTGCATGTTCACGGTAACCCTGGTCCTCGGTGGTTGGGGTTCTATTTTAATGTGTAAAGGAGCAAAAAAAGAAATATCTGGCGGAAACAAGAATACTACTAACAATATAATGGAGCTTACTGCTGTTATAGAAGCTTTACGTTTAGTTAAATATCCTTGTAAAATTCAAATTTATAGTGATAGTGCTTATGTTGTAAACGCTTTTTTACAAGGTTGGATATATAATTGGATTAAAAAAGGTTGGAAAACTGCTGATGGTAATCCTGTTAAAAATAAGGAATTATGGGAAGAACTCTATTCTTTTACTAAAACTCATGAAATTAAGTTTATTAAAGTTAAAGGTCATAGTGATAATGAGTTTAATAATAGGTGTGATGAACTTGCAAGGAATGCGATTTTGGCTATTTAAAGTTATATTATAGAAATTCAATATAATAAATAACAATTTCTAATTAGTTATAAATCTATTATATTAATTATTCAAAAAGAAAAATGCCCTAAATAAGGCATTTTTCTTTTGCACTAATGCAATTTTATCTTCCTGGTCACAATGTTTCCTGCTCTTCCTATCTTTCTCGTACTGCATTACATTCTGCTTTTAATTTTTCATTTTCCTTTAATACAGCATTCAGTCTTTCCTCAAGATCTCCTTTATCGTTTCTTAATCTGCGGTTTTCCTCCCGAAGCTCATCAACTTCAGTTAATAGCATTTTCATGTGTGTCATTTCTCTTCCTCCTTATTTGCCTTTGAATGTCTTTACTAATTGCTTCTATTGCTTACTTCTTCTGCTGTCTGTGATAAACTACTTTTTTGTTTTCATCAAACCTTCTTTGATACAGCTTCAACTGTTTGTGTGCTGCAGGTACCTGTGGTATACATATCGATCTTACATTATGGCTACAATAAATGTTTAAATTAAAATTTATGCACCAAGAAAAATCTACAAACATTAGGAAATTACCTCCTTATATGAATCTTTACTAATTGCTTCTTTTTTATTTTACTACTTTATGTTAATTTTGTCAAGTAATTACAATTTATTTCTCACAACTATTTTTTAGAGAATTTACAAAATCTTCACATATTTTCATCTAATATATGTTATAATTATAGAAAAATTAAAAGGAGGAGTTTTTATGATTGGAGAAGAAAATAGTAATAATCCTGTAGTAGAAAATATAGAAAACAAATTTATTCCTAAGACTTTCTTTTGGATGTTTTTAGGTTTATTAGGTACTGCAATTGTTGCTTGGTATACCTATTCTTCTGGTTTATTTATTAATATTTTAACTGGAAACTATTTTGGTATTTTACTTATAGCAGAAGTTGTAGTTGTTTTATTGTTTTCATTTTTATTTAGGAAACTTTCACCTACTATTGTAGGTATATTGTATTTTATATATGCTGCAATTAATGGTGTAACATTATCTACAATATTTGTAGTTTTTGAATTACAATCTATTGTATTATTGTTTGTAGCTTCTAGTGTTTTATTTGGAGGTTTAGCTTTATATGGTTATAAAACTTCAAAAGACCTAAGTAATTGGCGTTCTCTACTTTTTGGAACATTAATTGTCGGCTTAATTGTTAGTCTAATTAATTTATTTATGAAAAATACAATGCTTGATATTATTCTTGATTGGGTAATTTTATTAGTATTTTTTGGTATTACTGCTTATGATATGAATAAAATAAAACAACTTTCATTAGATCCAAATTTAGATAAAAGTAAGCTACACATTTATGGTGCTATGGAATTATATTTAGATTTTATAAATATTTTTCTTCGTATTCTTTCTATTTTTGGAAAAAGAAGAGATTAATCAAATAAAAGGAAATGGCTTCTCCATTTCCTTTTATTTGATTAATTTTAGTCCCATAAATTGAATATATCTTTTAATTTATTTACAACATAGTGGCTTCCACCTTTTTCTTTTACATCTTCTACCATACTAACTATTAGTAGTTGTCTTCCACCTTTTTCGTCTGCTACAAATGTGTTATACCATCCTATTTCAGTTCCTTCTTTATCATTTTTTGAAGTTTTAATTTCGGCTGTTCCTGTTTTTCCTGCAATAACCATATCATTTAGTTTAGCACTATGTGCTGTTCCATTTGGATTTTCTACTACTTGTATTAATGCTTCTTTTATACTGTTTGCTGATTCCTTTGTAAAAGCTTCTTCTTTAAAATATTTTGCATCTGAAGAACCTGTGTATTCTAAGTAAGTATCTACCATACTTCCTTCGTTTAAAAATGCTGAGTATAGCATTGCCATATGAATAGGGTTTACTAAAACTTCTGCTTGTCCATATCCACTATTTGCAAGGTCTGTTTCTGTCGCAAATGTATCTGTATTAGAATAACTTGATTTTACTTCGCCTAATGGTGTTTTTATATTAGTATTAAATCCTATATTAGTTAAACTTTTAGCAAAATTATCTTTCCCTATCTTTAATGCTGCTTTTGCAAAATAAATATTATCTGAATATATTAAAGCATTTTGTAAATTGGCTTTTCCAGAATAAGTCGCTAATGTTGTTACATAGAAGTCTTTCCAGCTTGAGTCTTTTTGCCATTTAGTTCCGCTTTTTCCAAAGTCTTCTTCTGCCGTGAAGCTTCTAGTTGTTAAACCTACTGCTCCTGTTATTGGTTTAAAAGATGAACCTGGTGCATAACTTGCTAAAAACCTATTATATAAAGGTTTGTTTTCATCTTCTGATAATTTATTCCATTTATTTGTGGTCATTCCTAAACTAAAATCATTTGAGTTAAATGTTGGTGTGCTAACTGCTGCTAGTAATTCTCCTGTTTTAGGGTTTATTGCCACTGAAGCACTTTTATCATCTTTAAATCTTTCATATAGCTTTTGTTGAATATCTGAATCTATTGTAAGCTTTATGTTTTCTCCATTCTTCAAGTCTTTTTTTGCTATAGATTTTACTTTTATATTATTTTCATTTGCTATATATATTTCGGCTCCATCTATTGCTCTTAACTTATCTTCATATATTTTTTCTATTCCTGATTTTCCTATTTTGCTATTTTTGTTGTATCCTTCATTTTGCTTTTCATTTAATTCTTCTGCACTTATTCCTTGTACATATCCTAATAAATGCGAACTTGCTTCTCCTAAATTATATACTCTTTCTTCTACATCTACTATTTTTATTCCTCTTATTTCTAATAGCTTTTCTTTTAATTCAGTTTCACTTTTCAAAATCGTTTTTATTGGTACAAATGTATCATCTTTAACATATGAAGCTGATAAGCTTTCTTTTATAGTATTTACTGATATATCTAATAATTTTGCTATGTTTTTTATGTCTATTTCTTTACTTATTACATCCATTCTTCCAGGTACTAGACCTATTTGAGAAGCTGTTTGATCTGCTGCTAAAATTTTTCCATTTTTATCATAAATAGTTCCTCTTTTTGCTCTTAATGTTTCTACTCTTACTTTGTATTCATTATTTAATGTAGGAAAAATAATATTTGAAGACCATTTTATTTTATATGTTCCATTTTCTTTAACTAAATTAGCTGTATTTGAGAAGTTGACTTCTCCTGCTATTGTTGACATTGAAGTACTGTATACAACTTCTGCATCTTTTCCCTTTTTAGTAGTTTTTGCAATATTTATATCTAACTTGCTAATTTCAATTCCTTCATATATATTTTCATTTCTTGTTATATAGTCTTCTTGAATCGTTTCTTTAGTAGTTAATTCGTACATTGCATCATAATTTTTTTCTGTAATATATGCCATATACTCTTTAATTACGTCTTCTGGATTAGATTTCTCTCTATTAAAAAATATTATAGAAATAATACTTAAGACTAATACTGCAATAACTGTTATTATTATAATTACCTTTTTCTTCTCCATAAATTTACTCCTTCTACCTATTTATAATAATATTATCATAAATATTTTTATATAGCAATGAAAATTTTATGATAATATTAAATTTCTTAATTTCTTATTTGCATATTGACTTATTTTTAATCCCATGATATATTATTTATGTAACTTACAGTATGTGTCTCTATATATAATTATAAGGAGGTATTTTATGGGGCAACCAGTTGAATGGGTTATAAAAGTTTTAGATGATTCACGCCGAAAAAGTATTGAGTATGAAAATCGGTGTTGGTTAATGAAAAATGTACATGACTTAAATGTTCATGTATGTGTTGAAAATTGTCTTTGTAGCGTCTTTGGCATTGTTAGGAGTTTTGACAAAGAAGGTACTCTTTTAATTCAGGATGGTAAAGATATTGGCTTTAGTTTCAATCCTTGTAAGGAAGCTTTATCTCTTGTAAAGGACAATAATGGATATCGTGTATTTTTGTATTCGCCAAAAGAAGTGTAAAGCAATTAATGTATAAAAAATAATGGAGAAATTTTCTCCATTATTTTTTATCTTACACATTACTTTTAAAAAAACAAAATCCATCTTTTTGTTTGCATATCAATCTTATATTCTTTTAATTCTTTAATTTTTTGATTATTAGTTACATACACATTTATCTGTTGCTGAACTAATTCATCAGACTTTAACTCTGGAAATAATGTTACCAATGTAATAGCACTTTCTTTAGTTTTCAAATCTGCCAATGTCTCCTGCTCATATTTCATATATTTTTCTACAAGGACGTCCATTTGAGCTTCAATTTTTGCATTTTCTTCTTCGTACATTGCTATTTTTGCATCTATTTTTCCTGCTGTTGCCACTTCTGGTACCATAGATATAAACATAAGTAAAACAATAACTACTACAATATAGCTTATACTAGATAGTACCGTAAATAAGTAATCTGAAGCACCTTCTTTTTTTGAAATAATTTTAGATACTATTGCCATAACTAACGCAATTACAAAAATAAGAATTAACATACTTTTTCCTCCTTAATAAATTATTATTTACGAGTTACTATATATAAACTTGCTTTAGCAAGTTTATTAAATTTTGTCTATTATATCTTATTTTACATAAATAGTCAAGTTTTTTATAATAATTTAAAAAGAAATTCTAACAAATATTTTTATTTATTAAAATTTCTTTTTTATTTTATAAAATTATCTTAACTTAGTTTCTTTCCAATATACGAATTTTTCTTTCCTCTTTTTACTATTATATATATCCCTTCTATAAACATGTTTTCATCTATTATCATGTTAGAATCTGTTATTTTTTCGCCATTTATCAATATTGCCCCATTTGATATAAATTCTCTTGCTTCTCTTTTGCTTGAAGCTGCTCCTATATTTACCGCTAAGTCTGCTACACTTTGACCTGCTTCTACTTCTTTTATTTGTTCACTTCCAAATAGATCTTCTATGTCTTTTTTCGTTAAATCACTAAATTTATTGTTAAATAGGTGGTCTGCTAAGTTTACTGCTCTTTCGTATTCTTCTTTTCCATGTAAGAATGTTATTATTTCTCTTGCTAATGCTTTATGTGCTTCTCGGTATTCTGGGTGCTCATTATTTTTTCTTTCATATTCTTCTATTTCTTCTTTTGATAAGAATGTGTATATTTTTAAATAGTCTATTACCATACTATCTTCTACATTGGTGAAGAATTGGTATAGTTTATAGCTTGATGTTTTTTCTTTATCTAGCCATAGTGCATTTCCTTCACTTTTTCCAAATTTCTTTCCCTGTGAGTCTGTTACTAATGGCATTGTGAAACCATATACTTCATCTCCTGTAGATTTTCTTATTAAATCTATTCCAGCTGTTATATTTCCCCATTGGTCTGAACCTGCACATTGTAAATCTACATTCTTATGTTCATGTAAGTGTTTAAAGTCTAATGCTTGTAATATCATGTATGAAAATTCTGTGTATGTTATTCCTGAGTCCAGTCTTCTTCTTATTATGTCTTTATCTAGCATATAATTTACATTAAAGTATTTTCCGTAATCTCTTAAAAAGTCTATTATATTTATATCTTTATACCAATCATTGTTGTTTACTACTTCAAATCCAAATATTTTTTCTACTTGAGCTTTTAGTTTTTCAAAGTTTGCATTTACTTCTTCTTTTTTTGCCATTGCTCTTTCTGTTGTTGGGCGTGGATCTCCTATCATTCCAGTTCCTCCACCTACTAATAGTATTGGTGTGTGTCCTGCATCTTTTAATCTTTTTGAAATTAGAAAGCTTGATAAATGCCCTACATGTAAACTATCTGCTGTTGGATCTGTTCCTATATAAAAAGTTAAGCCTCCTTCATTTAATTTTCCTTCTAAATCTGGACTAGAAATGTCTTTAATTAGCCCTCTCCATTTTAATTCTTCTAATAGTGTCATTGTTATTTTCTCCTTTCTTACGTTTTTAATTAAATTGTAGGGGCGATTATTAATCGCCCGCTCTTCGAAGCAATAGCTAATATATTTTTAGCTATTTCGTTGGAGCAACAGGCGATTAATAATCGCCCCTACATATTTTTTGTTTTATTTTGAACATCAAAAGAGCCAAACCGCCTTATTTTAAAGGACGATTTGACTCGTGGTACCACCTTTATTCGTATAAATTTTGTTTATACCTTATTATAAGCTGTTCGTAGCTTGTACGTTAATTACTATAAGAATTGTATTTCATAATTTTATATTCTGATAGTTTTCAGCCAAACACTACCTCTCTTTAATTGTTGTAACTATAAAATTATTACTTGTTTTCTTTTTAAAACATAATTAAATTTAACTATAACTATTATACAATATTGATTTTAAGTTTGCAAGAGCTGCTTTTTTAAAATTATAATTTTTCTATTTGCTCTATTGTTAGTTTTGTTATTTTTTGAATTTCTTCGTTAGTATATTTTTGCTTTTTCATTTCTTTAGCAACTTGTTCTATTCCTTGTTCTATTCCCTCTTCTATTCCTTCTTCTCTTGCATGCCTTAATCCATTTTGCTCATCTCTTATTGCTTTTTCTCTTAGTTCTGCTATTCTCCTTAGTTCTTTATCTTGACTTATCTTTTCTAATTCATTCATCGCTTCTTTAATTTCTTTATTTTCATTCATAATTTTCGATACCTCGCTTTCATTTGGATTATTCAAAAACATAACCCATTGTGCAAGTTCATTTGTTGGTTCCTTTTTTAATATTTCTTTTGCTTTTGGTATCTCAATTATATATAATTCTAGTACATCTGTCAACTCTAATTTTTTACCTGTTAATACTTCAGTTATCTTCCATTTCGTACTTAATTCTTTTATTTCTTTTGTTTTTTCTAACTCATAATCTATTATAATAATTCCTATTACTTTATTTAATTTTCCATAATCATCTCCCTTTACTAATTGACCTCCATATATTCTGCTCCAATAAAACAGAAATCTTTCTACTGTGTCTTTATTATCTGCTAATTGTATTTCTATGTTACAAATTGTTCCATTATCTAGGGTTGCTTTTAAATCTAATATCCCTAACTTTTCTTCTGGATATCTTCCTATTTCATGTCTATCATTATCTAAATTTATTTTTTCTATTTTTTCTTTTGTTGTGGCCTTTATAATAGCTTTTGTTATTTCTTCATTTCCTTTTCTAAATAAAGCATGAAATACTACATCTATTTTAGGCTTTAATAATGTCATTTTTTCTTCCATCCTACTATGTTTATTCTTATGCTTATTTCTTACATTCATGAAAAAATCGACTTATTTATAAAATCTAAAAGAAAAACTGAGGGTTAACGCCTTCAGTTTTTCTTTTCTATTTTTTCTATTATAGAATTGCTTCTTTTTGTTTTACTACATCACACACTAATTTTGCTGTTTTTTCTACTCCCAATGTGGCGGTATTTATACATATATCATAATTTGAATAGTCATTCCATTCTTTTTCTGTATAGTATTTGTAATGATTTGCTCTTAATTTGTCTATTCTAGTTATTTCTTTTTGTGCTTTTTCTTTGTCTAGTTCGTAATATGTGGTTGCTCTATTTATCTTGTCTTCCATGTTACTATATATGAATACTTTTAATACATTTTTTCTGCCTTTTAGCATAAAGTCTGCACATCTTCCTATTATTACACATGATTCTTTATTTGCTAGTTCTTTTATTAGTTTTGTTTCTTCTAAAAATAACTCATCACTGTTGTTTAATCCAAAGTAGTAACCATTGTTTAGGTTTGCCAATAGTTCTTTCTTTTGCTCATTATTTTCTATATATTGTTCTGATAGTCCTGTCCTTTCTGCTAGTTTAGTTACTATTTCTTTATCATAAAACTTTATTCCTAATTTATCTGCAATTAGTCTTCCTACATATCTTCCACCTGAACCATATTCTCTTGATATTGTTATTATCATGTGCTTATCTAATTTATTGTCTTCTGATGTATCGTCTTCTAATGCTTCACTATGTACTTTTTGCTTTCCAAGATGTTTTATTTCTATTATAAGTAATATTCCTGCTATTATAAATGCTAAGCCATCTGCAAATGGCCCTGAATATAGGAAACCTTTCATTCCAAAAGTTTGTCCTAGTAGAATCATTGCAGGTATTAAAAATAATACTTGTCTTGATAGTGAGAGTATTGCACTTTTTGCACTTTTACCTATTGCTTGGAAGAATATTCCTGCTGGAATTTGTATTCCATTACATATACATAACATTAAATATGTTCTAAATGCTATACATGCAAATTCCATATATAGTTCATCGCCACTACCAAAAATCATTATCAATTTATCTGGTATTGTTTGGAATAATATAAATGCTACTATACTAATTACTACACTTATTCCTAATACTATTTTTAGTGCTTGCTTTACTCTATCCATTTTTCCGTGCACCATAGTTATACCCAAGTATTGGTTGTGAACCTGCTGCAATTCCTATTATTATACTGTTTAATATTTGACTTATTTTCATAACAATACCAAATACTGTAATTGGTATTTCTGATCCAAATTTTGAATTTGCTCCATATTTTCCTAGTAAGTTATTTTCAACTGCTATTACTAGTACTATACTCATTTGTGTAATAAAACTACTTATTCCTAATGTCGATACTTTTTGTAATACATTTAATTTTAGTTTAAATTCTTCTTTTCCTATTTTTACAGATTTAAACTTTTTAATATATATTATATTCATTGCAAATGTTACTATTTGGCTTATAACAGTTGCTATTGCTGCTCCTTCTACTCCCATTTTAAATACAAATATGAATATTGGATCTAATATAATATTTAGCACGGCACCTAGCACCATTGAGGTCATTGCATATTTTGGGTTTCCATCTGCTCTAATTATTGAGTTTAATGTTGTTCCTACCATCATAAATGGTAATCCTATACCTATTATATAGCCATAAGCAATAGCATATGTTCTTAGAGCTTCTGTACAACCAAATAAGTTTAATAATTGTGGTAAAAATATTAGTGTTATGGCACATAAAAGTATAGCTACTATTATTGATATTGCTATACCATTTCCAACACCCTTACCTGCTTCTTTTTCTTTCTTTTCTCCTAACCTTAAGCTTAAATATGCAGAAGTTCCATCTCCAAACATTAATGCAAATGCTAAGCATACCATAGTTAACGGGAAAACTATATTAGTTGCTCCATTTCCTAAATATCCTACTCCCCAACCAATAAATATTTGGTCAACTATGTTATATAGCGAGTTTACTAATAACGATATAATACATGGAACAGAAAATTTTCTAATTAATTTTCCTATTTTTTCTTTTCCTAAAATGTTTTCTTCTTTTTCCAATTTCCTCTTCTCCTTTCACACGCGAAGCGTGTACTATTCACTATTCATTATTCACTTTTAGTTTTGTAGACGTTGGAAGTTAGAAGTTAGATTTTAAGTAATTTCTCCGAAGAACTTACCCAAATATTCCAACCTCCAACTTCTAATTAGCACAAAAATACAACACAATAAAAATGTGTTGTTCGTTAAGCATTATTTTATAATAATGTTCGTTTCCATTTGCCACTTTTCTATATTAGCACATTTCTTTCTATTTGTCAAAAGTTTTTCGTTTTATTTTTATATTTTTGGTTATATTAATATTATAAATTTTATATTTTGAAAGGAATGTGATTTTAAATGGAAAATCAAAATTTGAATATTTTAGATGAAGTTAATAAAGGTGCTACTATGGGAATGGATGCTATTTCTTTTGTTTCCGATAAAGTAAAAGATGATACTTTTAAAGAAGTTTTAGATATCGAATATAATAAATATAAAAAGATATCTAATAGAGTTAATGATATATATTCAAATTATAGTAACAAAGACCCTCACGAAACAAATGCTATGAATAAAGCTATGACTTGGTATGGAATTCAAATGAAAACTATGAATGATGATACTACTTCCAAACTTTCTGAGCTATTAATGCAAGGAACTAATATGGGAATTATTGAGGGTAGAAGACTTATGAATCAAAACCCTAATGCTCCTAAAGATGTAAAAGATGTTTTAAATGATTTTGTTGTTATGCAAGAAGATAGTGTTGAAACTTTAAAAAAATATTTGTAAATTAAATCTTTGAGGCGATTTTTTCTTAGATCTTTGGGCAACAACGAGTTAGAAATAAGTTATACTTTAGTATAATCACTCGTTCTTTCTATGAAATTGCTTAAATAAATATTTTTTTAGTATGTGTTGTAGCTTGCGGGCGATTAAAATCGCCCCTACAAAAGAATTATTTCCTAAATTTCTTTATATATTTTTGCAATAAAGAAACCTTCATATTTTTGGGTAGGTTTCACACAAAGTGTTCCTTCTATTTTTGTTGGCAATAATGGTAATTCTTCTATTGCTTCAAATTTAATTGGTAGTATTTTAGTATTAGTTCCTTTTAAAGCTTTTTCTAATATTTCTTCGTTTTCACATGAAAGTATTGAACATGTTGAATATACCATTTCATGACCTGGCTTTAATAATTTTATTGCTTTTTTTAATAATTGCAATTGGGAAGTGGTTACTTTTTCTATCAATTTTTTTGTAAAATTTTTTTCTATTTTTGCATTATTAATATTTAGAGTTCCACTTCCGTGAACATGGTGCATCTAATAGAATTTGGTCAAATGAAAAAAAGTCATTAATTATTCTACTATCTGTTTGCATTATATATACTGAGGTTGCTCCTTGTTTTTCTATATTATATTTTAGCCTTTCTATTCTAATGTTGTTCATTTCACACGCTGTAATATGGGCCTTATTTTGTGTTAGTGTTGCAATTTGTGTTGTTTTTCCTCCTGGTGCTGCTGCCATATCTAATATATCATTATTTGCCTGTGGGTTTAATATAATTGGTGGTAGCATTGATGATAGACTTTGAAGATATATTTCTCCATTTATATACATTTGCATATTTTGTATTTCTTTTTCAGTGCTATTTTTTATTATAAATGCTTCTTTGCTCCATGGTACATTTTCAAATTCAATTTGTTTTTCTTTTAATTTATTTTCTATTTCTGCTATATTTGTTTTCAAAGTGTTTACTCTAAAAGTAACTGGTCTTTTATTTTTGTACCCTTCTATTATTTTTTTTGTTAATTCTTCTCCATATTGCTTATTTAGCATTTCTTTTAAAAATTCTGGTATATTTATTATTTCTTCCATATAGGTTTTCCAACTTTCTTTTTATTTTACAAGTTTTATTCCTTAGATTTCTTCATTTCTTTTTCAAATTTCTCTTCTGCCTCTTTTATAAAAATTTTACTTCTACCACAATTAGGACTATTTAATGGGCAGTGATTATAACACCCTCTACATGTTAATTTGCTTAAGTATTCTTGAAATTTCTCGTTCATTTTTAATACCTCTCTCTTAATTTTTCTATTAATTAAATAATCATATAAATAATAATTATTTTGTAGGAGCGATTATTTCTTAGCTTTTGGAGTAAAGCAAGTTACAAATAAGCTATTCGTTAGCTTAATCGCCAGCTCTTCGAAGATTTTACTTAAATATTGTTTTATAGCAACTCTTTGTATCCATAGTCAATTGCTAATCTTTCCTACAATATTTTTCATTCATTATGCGTAATTCAATTATTGCTTTTTAAAATACTCTTTTCCTACCTTACATATAGGGCACCTAAAGTCTTCTGGTAATTCTTCTGCATAATATATGTATCCACATACTGAGCATACCCATGCTGTTTTTCCTTTTTGCGTTGTAACTTTTAATAGCTCTTCTTTATGTTCTTGGTAGTACCCATAACTCATTGGCTCTTTTTCTTCAAATACATCTGCTTCTATTACTTTTCCTATAAATAGTGTATGTGTATCATTTTCTATAAAGTCAACTATTTCACATACCATATATCCTATAGAGTCATTTATAACATCTATTTCTTCTATTTTGGTTGTTTTGGTATTTTCAAATTTATTTATTTTTCTTCCAGTGTTGAAACCAAAAGTTTTTATTATTTCTGGATTTACATCTTTACTTAATATTGATAATGAAAATTTATTATTTTTCTTTAATAATTCGTTTGTATAGTTGCTTTTCATTACAGCTACTGATATTAATGGTTCATCCCCTGCACTTACTTGTGATACTGCATCTACTATACAGCCTCCTTCTTTTGTTGTTAGTACATACATTCCTTGTGTTATTTTTCTTGTTATTTTTATATTTTTCAAAGTTTTTTCTTCCTTTCACTATATACTTATTTCATATTTATATTAGCATAAAAGCAAATAATTAGCAAGGCTAACTATTTGCTTTTTGCACCATTTGTCCTATTTTTCATCTACAGTCATTTTATTTAGTAGCTCTATAATTTCTCTATCTTTCATAAACTTACCCCTAACTATATCTTTTCATATTGCTTTTCGTTGTTTTTTATTCCTAAAATATTTAACCCTTTTTGTATATTCTCATTTTTCATAAAGTATTCCCATATTGTTCCTGTCAAATAATTTTCTATCATTAGCATTGATATTCCTTTATCTATTCCTATTACTTCTTTTGAATACCACTCTCCATTTTCTAAATTATAGGCATCTTTGAAACCATATTTGCACCATAGTTTTGGGTAATTATTATAAAAATTTTCTAATGCTTTTATACTTAGTTCTGGTGTAAAAACTATTGAGCCTGCGCTTCCACAAGGAGATATTGTTCCATCATTTTCTTTATCTAAGTCAGCTAAACTTGGTTTTGCTCCATATCCACCACTGTATCCTTTTGGTCCAACACATGCAGTTAACCCCCATGAATTTTTTCCAAACGTTTTAAATTTTTTACTATTTTTTATACAATATTCTCTATTTGCAATAGTAGCTTTTATAGAGTTTTCAAACCAGTTAATTCCTTGCTTATCTACTTTATTTCTAAAATCTATCCATGCATGTGAAAACTGATATGTAAATAATGTTCCGCAATATGTATAAATAATATCTTCTATTCCTTCATAACTTTCCTTTTCTTTTCTCATATCATCATACATTGTTTTGTTTATAGGAAATGTTGGTGAGCCTGCTCCAAGTACATATAACATTAGTTGTTCTGCATACATATCCCAATGCCCCCAAAAGCCTTCTTCTGGTTTATACCCCATATAAAAATAATTAGTTTCTTTATTTCTATACCACTCCCAATTAATTCTTTTATACAGTTCTTCTGCTTTTTGTTTAACTTCTCCTTCAAAAAATTCTCCTGCACATATTGCTCCACATATGAAAATTGCAGTATCTATTATTGATATTTCACAATTCCATTCTCTTTTTGCTGTATCCATATTTACAAAATGGTAGTAAAAGCCATTTTTTCCATCTACATGGTTTAAAAATGTATCTAAGGTTTTATTTGCTCTTTTATATGCCTTTTCATGACTAATCCATTTTCGTTCTACTCCTATTACCAATGCTGCAAGTCCATATCCAACAGATGCAATACTTGCAATATTGTTTGCATACATGTCCTTATCTCTAATTAGCCCATATCCTTTGCTGTTCTCATTTAATTTACTTTCTTTAATAAAAAATTTGTAACTTCCTTTTAGTTCTTTAAGTAATAAATTATTACCATACTTTTTTAATATTCTCAAAACACCACATCCTTTAAGCTTATGTTAACATTTTTCTTTTTGATTTTCAATGGAAATTTATTCCCTAATAAGGTCATTTACTAATTATATAGTAAAAGTCAAAAAACAATCTGTGCTATTTTTTTATAACACAGATTGTAAAATGATTATTAAATATTTGTATTTATTAAATTCTTATATATTCACTCATAATAAAAACTTCTACATTCGTTTTATTACTTTGCAAGGGTTTCCAACTGCTACACTATTGGGTGGAATACTTTTATTTACTATGCTTCCTGCTCCTATTACAACATTATCTCCTATTGTTACTCCTGGAAGTACTACTACATTTCCTCCAATCCATACATTATTGCCTACTTTTATAGGTTTTGCATATTCTAATCCTTCATTTCTTTGTTTGTAGTCTAATGGGTGTGTAGCTGTATAAAAACTGCAATTTGGTGCTATAAATACATTATCTCCAAATTCCACCTTATTTCCATCTAAAATAGTTAAATTATGGTTTGAATAAAAGTTTTCTCCTATTTCTATATTGTAGCCATAATCACATATAAATGGCTGTTCTATTAGAAAGTTTTTTGCTGTTTTTCCTAGTATTGTTTTCATTAAATTTTTTCTTTCTTCAGTTTTTGAAGGTTTTATATTATTGTATTCATAGCATTTGTCTTTTGCTATATTTCTTTCTTTTATTAATTCTTCGTCATAATTTGCATTATATATTTGTTCTGCTAACATCTTTTCTTTTTCAGTCATTTTACTCTTCCTTTTATTTACTTTTTATAAAAATAATTATTCCCTTCTAAATACATAGTATTCTTTTTTATCCAAGGGCAACCAAATACAAACCTGTTTATTTGAAAATTAAGTTTTGCTTGCTTTGTTTTTATTGTCATTTTTCCTAGTATAAATATATGGCTTATTTTGAAGTCTTCTATCTCTTCCCATGGTATAATAGCGTAAGTTTCTCCGTTTGTAGGGTATATTGTTATCCCTTTTTCGTTAAATAGAAAAAAGTAGTACTCTGTTTGGTCAAATTTTATATATGTTTTCCAAGGTGTTGGTATTACAGCATTTGGCATTGGTATATTTGTACCATATATTATATTATCTGTCTGTGTTATTTTATATTTTTCTATTATATTTTCTAATTGTTTTGTAATCATATTTTTCCTCCTTGTATTATAGGTTCTTATTTCTTTTTAGAAAGATTTCGAAAGAGTTGTAAAGTTTTTGACACGTCCCAAATCTTTACCAAATCTTTACTTTTTTAATTGTTTTTAAAGAATAGTGAATTTGTTATGAAATCTCCAACGTTTTGCCATTCTTCTTTTAGATCTTCTGTACAGTTAAATGCTATTATTACTAATTTGTCATTATATGAGAAAAATATCATATTATTATATATTTTTGTATCTACTGCTTGTGACATTAATTTTATTTGACCAATATTATGTTTTTCTTCTTTGTAATAGTTTGAGCTTATTATTTCACTATTGTTTTTTAGTATTTTTTCCATATATTCTTTGTAAGTTTCTATTTGTTCATTTTTCATTTCATTTTGTGTTATGCTTATTGCAATATTTACAGTTGTTTCGTCATTTGAAAATACTATGTTTGGTACATCTCCATTATATTTTTTATTTATTGTTTCATAGTCTAATTGTTTAAAAGTTTTTGGAATTTTTACATAGAATTCGTTTTCTTCTATATGAATATATTCAGTTTCTATTTGCTCTCCACTTTTAGTTTGCGTAGTTAGTGTTTCATACTTTTTACTTTCTTTTTCAAGTTTTTTATTCTCATTTGATATAACAACTTGAATTATAATGCAGGCACTTATTATAATTGCAAATATTGCACCTAATACTACTTTTATTGTTTTGTTCCCTTTTTTCATTTTCTAATTTCCCCCTTTATAGAATTTTTATACCTAAATAATATCATAAAGACATATAGCCTGCAATGCTTTTATATTTTTTTCTATTTGTTTGTTTACTTTTTTATATGGTATAACATTTATATTTTATAGACTTCTATTGGCTGTTTGAATAAATTAAATTATAGATATTTTTATATTCTTTTAATTTTATAGTTTTCTTAAAATAGAATACTTTGCTAGTGTAGTATAGAAAAAAACAATCTGTACTATAAAAAATAGCACAGATTGCAAAATTATTATTACATTTTGGTATTTATTTAATTTTTATATCACCACTCATAGTAGAAATTTCTACATTTGCAGTGTATCCAAAGTTGCCTCCTTTGTGGCGGTTTTTAACATCTCCACTCATCGCCCTTGTTGATAAATTAATATGACCAATGTTATCAAACTTAGCTGATATGTCTCCACTTGTTGCTGAAACATCTACATCAATGTCATTATCTGCATCAATATAAAGATTGATATCTCCTCTTGTTGCCGAAATATCTGCTGTGGTAAATATTGCATTGGTCTCTATATCTCCTGAAGATGTTTTCACTTCAATATATTGAGCTGAAACACCTTCATTTAATTTAACATCTCCTGATGATGTTTGTACCTTAATGTTTTTAGCCCAAACGCCTTGATTTAAGATAACATCTCCTGATGATGTACGTATCTTAATTCTTTCAGTTGAAATCCCATCATTTAAGGTAATGTCTGCTGAGGAACCTATTGTAACTATCTCTTTAAATGTTTTATATGGCATTGTAATATCTAAATATAATTTACCGCCATAACAATTTCCATTGTATTTAGTTACAACTAAAATTTCATTACCCTTGCATTGAACATCAATTTTTATGTCTCTATCCAGCGATGCTTCTCCATATAAATGTGCTTCAACCTTAGAAGACTTCGAAGCATATATGTTAACATCAGCAAATGTTGACTCAATGCTCAACTTCTTCATATCACCTTTTACTTCTTCTGACTTTTTTTCATCGTATTTTTTAAGTTTGACTGTTTCTCCTCCGTTTATAACCCGTCCATTAATAATTACTTGGCTCCCTGAAAAAACATTACCATTGAAAAACATAATTTTTCCTCCTTATACTCTCTTATAAATGTTTGTTTTTAGTGCTACTTAGTAATATTCATTACTGTATAAGATTTTTTATACATGGTATTACCTATTTTTCATTATACTCTTATTTTACATAATTTTCAAGTTGTTTTAGAATATTTATTTACTTTTTAATAGTCTTATGGTAAAATCATTATCATCTTAAGCTAAATGGCTTGTTAGTAACTATTAATAAAATTTTATTATAGGAGGTTTATTATGATTAGACGGAGTAAAATTTGGTGTTTAATATGTTTAGTATTAGCTTTCATATGTGCACTTTTATATGTGCTATTTTTTAATTGCTATATTATTAAATTAACCTTTAGTTTTTCATTTCTTTTTCTTATAATGTTTGCCACTTTATTTTTTGCATTATTTTTTACATTTTGTGGCATTCTAAAGAAAACACAATTGAAATACCACATTTTTCTTTTTCTTTTCTTATTATTTACTATAACATGTTTTTCAAGCATTTTAATAGCAATTGCTTTTAAATCATTTTTTCCTACAATTATCATTGTTGAGGTTTCATTTGTACTATCTATAGTATTTGGGCTTTTTTCTAGAATTGAAGAGTTAAAAATTGAACAGCAAAATTAATTTATTAATAATTTTTGCCATAACGTTTCAAATAATTATTTAATTATTTGAAATGTTATAGCTTTTTATTTTTATTTACTATTTATTGTTATTTCTTTAATATTCGTATTTTGCTTTTTATATATTTTGAACATTTTGTCATTTATTATATTTATTATTTTTGCATAAATGTATAGTTTAAAACTATCTATATTCGATAATTTCTTTTTTGGTTTGTATTTTACTTTATGCTCTGTGCTTGTCCAGAAGTCCATTAGTGCTGTTCTTATTTGTATTTCTACTTTTATATGTATTGTCTCTTCTTTTATTTTAACTGGTACTTCTATTATTACATGGTAAGCTGAATAGCCACTCTTTTTTGCCTTTTTTATATAATCTTTTTCTTTTAATATTTTTATGTCTTTTTGATTTGCTATAATGTTTCTTATTTTATAAATATCTTCTTTATAATTACAAACTATTCTTATTCCTGCAATATCATTAATGTTTTGAATCATATTTTCATAATTAATTTCTATTTTTTTCTTTTTCATTTTCCCAGCTATACTTTCTGGACTTTTTATTCTTGATGTTACATTTGTTATTACTTCATAATTATAATATTCATTCAATACTCTTTTTAAATTTGTAAACTTTTCAACTATACTATTTAAAGCTTTTTGGTAAATTAGCATAATTATTTCAAATTCATCATATTCTTTTTCTATTTTTATTAATTCATTATTTTTGAGCACCTCATTTTCTCTTTTTAATATACTTTCCATTCTATCCCTCCTTAATTAGGTTATATGGATTATATATTACATTTGTTAAACATATATTAACGCTTTGTAACTTTTTTGTGTTTATTTTCCTTTTATCTTTCTTCATTATTATTTTTTATACAAAAAATATAACCCGTATTTCACTATTAATAGTAAAATACGGGTTTGTTCGTTTAATTGTACGAATTTTTGGAATTAGTCAGTAAATTCAAATCCACTATCCTTAAAGTACTTTCCAGCAGGAATGGTATCACATTCATTGTTATTAAATCTTATAAAGTATACTGGCCTCTTTTTTTCGATGTCCAATCCCCAGCCTATAACTTCAGCAATTTCTCCATGCCGAAACGCAGATATACTTTCAGATTTAACTTTTCTTCCAATGTCTTCTTTAGTAACGCCTTCCATCTCCGCTACAAGTTCTCTCATCTGTGTTGTCATCCTAAATCCTCCTATAAATTCTCAATATTTGATTGCTACAATTATATTATACTATATTCTACATAATTTTTCAATATTTTTAACCTTTTTTTATACTGAATAGTTAGTCAGTTATTTGACACTTAATATTTCATATGGTATATTTTTCCATATAGAAATTTATAAAGGTGTTGATTTATTTGAAAAGAACAAAATTAATAGATAGAGTTTTACCTTCTTATACAAAAGGTGAAGAAATTTTTAATATGGTTACTCATATTGTTGGTGGTGCTTTGGGGGTTATTGGTATTATATTGGTACCCATTTTTGCAGGTAAGCATCATAATGTTTATGGTATTGTTAGTGGTATTATTTTTGGTTTTTCTATGATTTTACTTTACTCAATGTCTAGTATATATCATGGGCTTAGTCCTAAACTTAAGTCTAAAAAAATTTTCCAAATTTTAGACCATTGTTCTATTTTTATTTTAATAGCTGGCTCATATACTCCTTTTTGTTTATGTACATTAAGAGAATATAACCCTATAACTGGTTATTCTATTCTTGCTATTATTTGGCTTGCTGCTATATTAGGTGTTATTTTTAATTCTATCGATATTAAAAAGTATAAGGTCCTTTCTATGGTTTGCTACCTTTTAATGGGATGGTGTATTATTGTTAAAATTAATATATTGCCTAATTTATTAACTATTCCTGGTTTTGTACTTTTACTTCTTGGTGGTATTATTTATACAATTGGAGCTGTTTTATATGGAGTTGGAAAAAAGCATAAGTATATTCATTCTGTTTTCCATATATTTATATTTTTAGGAAATTTATTACATTTTCTTTGTATATTATTATATGTTGTTTAATTATTTGCAAGGAAATAGTTTAGCCATACTAATATTATTTCAATTTAAATTATTTTTTCCTATACAATAAGAAAGTGGCTTTGCTACACGGACGAGCGACGCTCGCCCCTACAATTTAAAATTAGATTTTTTATATTTAAAAGTTAAAAAAACCGCAGACAATCGTCTGCAGTTTCTTTAGCATTTCTGGTACTTATGCTATTTTCAAATCTTCAATCATTACATTGTAGAGTTCTTCTAAGTCGGAAATTCTTTCTTCAATGTTACTGATATCCAATCCTTCTAATAGCTCTCGTACATAGGAGTCAAATTCCTCCTTTACTTTTTGTTCTTTTTTGGACAGGCCTTTTACACCTTTAATAAATTTGAATTTCTTTTCTGAATAATTCTCTTTGATGTACTTCCCATACAAAAATTCTACAGTTTCTTTTGTATTTTCTACTGCCTTTTCTTCATCTTCAATTAATTCTAATTTCAGAGAATTGTTTTTCAGCAGTGTAATACATCCAAAACCATAAATTGGCTGACCATATCCACCATTACCAATTGTTATTTCTCGCTTTCCCATGTAAGGAATGCATTTTAATGCAGACGAAATATCAAAAGATTCTAATTCAGGAATATATCTTTTGGCTCTATCCCATGCTTCTTTTACTCTTGCACGTTCTACTTTGTTTCTTAAGTCTGCCATAGTATTTCCATTGTATCCATGCCAAGAGTCTCCATAGTAATTAAATGTTACCTGTGTTCCATCATCTAAAGTTATTCTTTTAGTATTTGAATGATATAATGTATACTTATCTACAGTTATTGAGGCTTCCTTCCAGCCATAGTTTACGTCAAAGGTTTTTCCGTCAATCTCTATTGTTTTTTGCCTTCTTTCTTCGTAGTAAGTACTTCTATTGCTACTTTCATAATCAGCTTTTAGCCTTTCATACTCTGGATGATTTGGAACAGTTTTGGTATCTTCTGCAATTTGAATATCTTTAAAATATGTTACTTTTGTTACTTTCACAGCATCCTCATAAGAAGAATAATAACTATCTGTCTCCTCTTCTGTAATAAACTGAGGTGCTATTTCTTTTAATTCCTCTGCACTTACTTTTGTTACTATTGTAACCAAGTCCATGGTTCTCTTTCTGCCATATGAGTCTTTAAACTCAATAATTCTCGGCTTTCCAACTACTAAACTTGGATTACTTGAGCTTAAGCAACTTTTTCGATCTAAGTTTCTGTAAATTCCATCTCCATTTACATATCCATAACCAGTATCTTTGTATACATGGTTAATCATTCCTGCCATGCATGCCATCTTTATTGCCTTTCGGTCGTCTGAAGATGTTATTTCTACAACTCCTTTTAATGCTTCATGCATTCTTTTGATGTGCTCTTTAATTTGGAAGAAAGCTTTTTTGTTAATGCCTAACTCGTCGAATTTTACAAACCCCATTTTTTGAAGCTCATTCCATACATCCAGCTCTGCTAATAGGTCACTTTCTCTTTCACGAGTAAAATTATCATATGAGCCTTGTTTCCCATAGATAGGATCTCCTTCTGAGTCTATTCCAATTTGCCTTTGGTTACTGCTAAGCAAAGTTCCGATTTCAACAATAGATGCAATTTTAATTACTTCTTCTGTAACACCATATTTCTCAGCTTCAATAATCATTCTTGCTGACTGCACGCCTACTGGCATTTTAGCCATCTTGTAGCCAATGGGAGTTACTGTGTTATCTTCTTTAAGTGCACCTAAGTTTATAAGCATTTCTTTTGCTCTTACAAGTTCTTCTATTCTTGGCTGATGGAAGAATGGAAATTCTACTGCGTCAATTCCAATAGTTGCTAAGCGCAGTACTGTCTGCTCTAAAAGACATCTTTGAATTTCAGGTACCGAGAATTCTTTTCTTTCTTCAAAGTAAGTATTTGAGCAAAGAATGTATTTACCTTCCTTTGTTCTTCCTGCACGGCCTTTTCTTTGCATGCAGTCTGCCTTGCTTGTGTCTCTTAAGAATAATCCCTGAATACCATTATATGTTTCTAAGTGTCTTTCTTTTCCTGTGTCTGCAACTGCGTCAATATCTGGAATTGTTATCGAAGTCTGTGCTACATTGGTGGCTACAATTACCTTGGGAACAGAATAACTATAAAAGCACTTCTTCTGCTCTTCTGAATCCAGTTCACCATGTAATGGAAGCACTTTTGCTTTTACATTGATAGAAGAAAGTTTCTTAATCACTTCTGCAATTTCTTTTTTTCCTGGAACAAATACCAATGTATTACGTCCTTCTAAAACCATTTCAGTAATAGCTGGAATTAGACTTTCTTCACTTCTTTCTTCAAAGCTTACTGGATATAATCTTCCAGGTACTTCAAGAGAATATACATCTTCTCCAAAGTATTCTGCCAAGCTCTCCTTTTCCAGAGTTGCACTCATAATAACTACTTTGGTACACCAGCCCTCCTGTATCTTCTTCTTAGACCAGCCTACAAGTGTTTCAATATTTGAGTTCCACTCGTGAACTTCATCTATTACTAACACTTTTGGCTTGTTCTTGGTGTCTGTAAGAGACCGAACTAACTCTAAGCCATCTGTACAATAAAGCACTGATGTGTTTTTAGAGTCCTTTCTCTCGAGTGCTGTTCTGAAACCTACTATTTCACCTAACGTAGTTTCCATCTCTTCTGCCACTCTTTCTGCTAATGACCAAGCTGCCATACGCCGAGGTTCGGTAACAACAACATCATACCCAGCATTATATGCATACTGTGGTACCTGTGTTGATTTTCCAGAGCCTGTTTCAGCTGTAATAATTGTTACAGCATGATTCTTGATTGCCTCTGTGATTTCATTCATATAGTTGTAAATAGGTAATGATGTGTTCATATTAAAATACTCCTTTCAAATTTCGCTTATTTAAGTTTTTTGGTAATGTTTGTTTATGCTAAATATAAACAATATTGCTTATATTATATAACATTTTACATAACATTGCAATCAGATATAGTTATTTATGCAAAAAAAGTAATAACTTTTACTTATTATTATCAAAGTTATTACTTATATATAAGGTTATTTTTAATTATTTTGTTTTGCTTAGTATTTGTTGTTATATATAATATATTTCTATTTTATTATATATACATGTTCTTAAACAAGTTATTTTCCTACATTTATATTTCCACAATCACATTCTAGTTGTAATGTAATTTCTGAGTTTCTATTATTTTTACTTATATTTGCTTTTCCTAAGTTTACTTTTGATTCTATGTATACTTCGTTTGTTTCTTTTATATCTATATTTCCTAAGTCTGCTTTTATTTTAGAATTTTCGTTTATTATAAGTTTTTGTATTTCTACGTTTCCTGAGTCAACTTTTATGTCGCATTTATTTAGTATTTCTTCTACTTTTATATTTCCTAAATCACATTTTATATTTGCATTTTTTATTTTGCCTATTTCTACATTTCCTGCGTCACAGTCTACATTTATTGTTGCATTTGGTAAATTGTTTATATAGCAGTTTCCTAAGTTATTGTTTATTTTTATTGTATTATGATAGCTAGAAGGAATATTTATTATAATATCATTTTTTATATTTCCAAAATTAAAAAATATGAATTTGTTTCTTTTTGTATAATCTACTATTAATTTGTTTCCTTCTAACGTAATTTCTACATCTTTCTCTTCTTCTCCATAAGCTGTTACTGTAATATTATCGTTTGAAGTTTCTTTGAATGTAATATCTCCTGCATCTTGTTTTATTTCTATATTTTTTATTTCCTCTAAGCTAAAGGTTTTGTCATATATTATTTTATTGCTTTTAGAACCAATATTTATTATTTTACCTTTTCCCCCTGTTAAATTTACTACTAAAAACATTACTAAAATGAATATTAATATAGAAAGTAGTATTAATAAACATATAATTGGTGTTTTACTATTCATCTTTTTCATCTCCTTTTAACATAAATATTAATTTTACAGCTTGGCATATTAAACCATTTATTATAAATATTACCCATGTTACATGCCATGCCATTGTTGTAAAGCTTATTATGAAATATAGTGCTACACAAATTGAGCCTATTATTCCATTTATTTGTTTTATTATTTTTTCTTCTTTCTTTTCTTCTTTTGTTTTTTCAAATTTTGGCATTGACATATAGTTTTTTATTATTCTTGCTGTTGCCCAACCTATTAATATTAGGAATATTGAACTTGCTACTATTGGGTTTACATGTTTTACTGGAACTAATATCATTATTAAAGCTACTGCTAAAATGTATATAAAAATAGAACCACTTACTACTTTTGCTGATTTTTCTTTTGCCTCTTGTTTAGTAATTACTTTTTCTTCTTGTACTTCCTCCTTCTTCTGTTTTTCTTCTTTTTTTCCTGTTAGCAGTTCTTCTACACCTATTTCAAATAATTCACTTATTGGAACTATTTTATCAAAGTCTGGTGTGCTTTGGTTTGTTTCCCATTTTGAAACAGTTTGCCTAGTTACATTTAATTTCTCTGCAACCTCATCTTGTGTTAAACTTTTTGCTTTTCTTAATTCAAATAATCTTTCTCCTAAATTCATTATTTTCATCCTCCCTTTATTTAAAATTATATATATTTCTTTGGCCAATTTCTATCAATTTTAGTTGGAAATTTGTCAACTGATTTTAACATTGTAGTGTTTTATTTGGTTGCAAAAGCTTATATATTGTATCAATTTAAATTTTTCTTTTATATAATATCATAAAAATGAATCTACTTCAATTAAGTATTTACTAAATTTCTTAAACAAAAACTGAGTGCACATTGTACACTCAGTTTTTTGGATAAAATTTTTAATTATTATTCTGATACTCCTGTAATATCTTCGCCTTTTCTTCATCTGAAAGGCTGTTCCAGGTGTCTTCAGTTACATCAGGATTTACTTCAATCATTTGGCTATCTTCTGCATCATATGCTGAAGTACCTTCATCGAGTTCATTTCGTTTTTCCTGTGCTTCGGAAACAGGGGTAGCAAATGCAACATTATCAAATGTTACGATGTCTACTGTCCCATTTTTGTCATCTACATAAGTAATTTTTACAGTATCACCATCACGAGTAACTGCCAGTTCTTCTGAAACCATATACGAAGCTGTGAAGATTTTCTCTTCTTCTCCTTCTACTACCAAATAATAGTAAGTTGAGCCGTCTTCTACTACATTTGAGATCCGCTGAACTTTGCCTTTATAAGTATATCCATATGCTTCATCGGAAGCTACTACATGTGTAGTACTATTTCTTGCAACTGCTTGGATATATGCTCTGTTTGCCTCAGACAAACTAGCTCCTTTGGCTGCTATACTATAATTCTCAATATTTACCATTGCATATGCTTTTAATAGCCCTTCTTGATCTTTAAGTCCCATAACATATGTAGGAATTCCATTAATATTTAATGGTAATGGCTCTGTCGATGTATAACCAAAGTCTGATACCAATCCTTCTGCCGATTTCATTGCTGCACTTTCTGTTGCACCATTTAAATATGCTATTTGTGCATATTTGTTTCGGGTATTTACCATAATGAAACCTACACTAGATTCATCTGTTCCTACACTCGTCATTCCTGTGAAATAGTAGCAATCTCCTTCTACATACACAGTTAATATAAGATCTGTTTTCTTTGTCATTTCTGTGTTTCCAAATATAGTATTCCCAAAACCGTGTATCAGTTTTCCCCAATTGTCTATTTGGTTTTCAATAAATGCCTGTGGCTGAATAATATCTACCCAATCTGGCGTATCTTCTACTGAATACCAGCTTGTTTCACCTGTTTGTGCATCTACTACTACCACTCCAGTTGCCTCTTCGGTTCCAAATATTGTTTTATTTTCATATGTTGTTACTACCCAATATGGACGTCCAGAGTCATTAATTTCAAGTGTATACTCTGTTAATCCAACGTTTTTAAATCCTTGATTCCTTATATGGCGTGTTAAGTCATAGCTAAAATAAGCTGACTTCTGGTAACGAATATTAATCTTTTCGCCATCTAACTCTGTTATAAAATTTACTTTGTTGGGGTTTGAAGCAGAAACTGTAATATAGCCTGGTATGGTTCTATTCTTATTCCATTTGAAATATCCAGAATGCTCAAGAGGTACTACATACATAATTTCTCCATTTACCTCCTGAATTGCTGCATTTCCTAAGTATACTCTAGACCCTAAGGCAATATCTTCGCCAATCTTCTTGTCAGCTTGCTTCTTTGCCAATGCTTCGTCTACAATTGGAATTTGAGAAGTGTCTATCTGTTTTATCATTTCTGAATATTCTACTTTTTCTACTTCTCCAATTTGTTGCTGTTTTACTGTTGCATTGAATACAGAACTTCCAAAAAAGGCTCCCCCTATCCATAAAATTAGTAAAATTGCAAATCCTAAAAAGGCTATAACACCCGCTATTCCAAAGTCAGAAACCCACATGGCAATATTGGATATTAGTATAATTACACATAAACCTATGAATAGAAAACCGCTGGCATATGCAATTGATAATGGCGGAAGCCATAACCAATATAGTGCGCACATTAATACTACTGAAAGAACACTTACAACTAACTTACCTACTTTTTCCATTCTGAAATCCTCCTATATTGTTTGCTTGGTTTTTAAGTTACTTGTGAAATTCTATCCTCCTTTTATTATTTTATTTAAAATAAATTTTTTAAAACATATTACTTTAAAAGTATATCATGTTTTATGGAAACTTGCAATAGCTTTTATTGTTTTTTTGTTTTCTTAGTAGTTATTTGTTTTTTACTAATTACATATTTTAGTTAAATATCTTTATACTTTAATATTATTAGTTTTTTCAATTTTCAAAAAATTTTATTTAAAGAAAGTTCTTTTTCTGTGCTTTTATTCTTGTATACATTTTTACATTCTGGTTATCCTATTAAAAAAATCTGGAGGTGTTTTTATGAAATTAACTATATGTGAATTAAGTTATTTAAATGAACTAATTACTAGTTGTGTTAATACTATTACTTGTATGTCTTTATTTAAAAATCAGGTTACTAATGAAGAATTAAAAGCTTTACTTTGTAATCATTTTCCTATTCATGTGGAGGATTATAATAGAAAAGTAGAGTTTGTTAAAAATGTGGATAGTGCTTCTGGAAAACTTAATGTTCCTGAGCTTAATACTTCTATTTTTGCTGAAGATGTTAATAGTTCTAAACGTGCTGAGCCTATTACTGTAAATACTAATGTTACTACTTTGACTGATAGGGAAATTGCTTTATCATATTTCTTAACTTTAAAAAGAGCTGGTAAGGAATATGCTATAGCTTCTATGGAGGCTACTAACCCTACTTTACGTCAATTTTTAAAAGATGCTTATACTATGAGTTGTAATCATTCTTATGAAGTTTATGAGTGGATGGCTAAAAATAATTATTATCCGATTATTGTTGCTACAGGTGAACAAACTGGCGATATTGCTAGTATTTATAATACTATTTCTTTGTAGGGTATTTAGAGATTTTTGGAAAGATTTGGGACGTGTTCAAAACTTTCCAAAAATCTCTAATTTATTATATTTGCTTGACATTTTACATAATACATTATATACTTATAGCGTTAATATTGTAATTAATCTTTTTAAAATTTTGAGGAGGTATATTAATTATGAAACGAATTCATTCTTTTGTTCTTACAGGTGGGCCTTCTGGTGGTAAAACTTCTGGTTTGTCTATTATTGAGCAGGAACTTGGAAACCGGGGTTATTATGTTTTAGTTGTTCCTGAAACAGCAACTGAACTTATTCCTACTGGAATTAGACCTTTTGGAAATTCTTTAAGTAATTTGGATTTTCAACATGTTCTTTTGGAGAAACAATTATTTAAAGAAAAACTTTATCGTAATACTGCTAACTTGTATATTCCATCAAATGACATTGTAATTCTACATGATCGTGGTATTATTGATAATAAAAGTTATATGACACCTGGTGAGTTTCAAACTCTTCTTTATCAGTTTGGTATGAATGAAGTCTCTGCACGAGATAGATATGATGCAGTATTTCATCTTGTTACTGCTGCTGATGGTGCTGAAGAATTCTATACTTTAGAAAATAATGTTGCTAGAACAGAAACCCCTGAGCAGGCAAGGCAATTAGATAGAAAAGGAATTGCTAATTGGACTGGTCACACTCATTTACGAGTTATTGATAACTCTACTGATTTTAAGAGAAAAATGTCAAGACTTATGAATGAAGTTTATTCAGCTCTTGGGGAGCCTGTTCCAATTGAAATTGAACGTAAGTATTTAGTACAAAAGCCAGATTTAAATGTTCTTTCTAAATATGTTGACATTACAACTGTAGATATTGTTCAAACATACCTTACTTCTTCAAATGGAAAAGAACGTAGAATTCGTCAGCGTGGTCAAAATGGTAACTTTTCATATTATATTACAGAAAAGCAGGAAACTTCTGGCATTGAACGTCCAGAAGTCGAAAAGAAAATTTCTGAAAAAGACTATTTACGTTATCTTTCTCAGATTGATTCTTCTCTTAGCCCTATTGTTAAAAAACGGGTTTGCTTTGTTTACAAAGCTCAATATTTTGAACTTGACATTTTTAATTTTTCTACTGATTATGCTTTGATGGAAATTGAACTTACTGATAAGACAAATATTGTAAACTTGCCAACATTTATTAATGTTTTAAAAGAAGTTACTGATGACCCACAATACAGAAATCATAAACTTGCTAAAACACAAGCATTTCCTGTATAATATTATTTGTTTTATAAATACCTCCCAAAATAGTGTAATACACTTTTTGGGAGGTATTTAATGAATATTTATTTTTTATTTCTTTCATATGTAATGTGAGCTTTATTTGTGTTCTTGTATGTATTTAACAACATCTCCAACTGTAACTATTTTTTCTGCTTCGCTGTCTGGTATTTCTAAGTCAAATTCTTCTTCTAAGCTCATTATTAATTCTACTATATCTAAAGAATCTGCTGATAGGTCATCTACAAATGTTGCTTCCATTGCTATACTTTCTTCACTTGTGCCTAATTGTTCTACTATTATCTTTTTTAATTTTTCGTAAATTTCTTGTTCTGACATCTTTCTCACCTCCTTTAAACTCCCATTATATTGTAGCCATTATCCGCATATATAACTTGACCTGTTATACTGTTTGACATATTGCTTAGTAAAAATGTTGCTACATTTCCTACTTCTGTTGTTGTTACATTTTGGTGTAATGGTGCTTTTTCTTCTACTATTGTTATTATTTTTGAAAAGTCTTTTATTCCTTTTGCTGATAGTGTTTTTATTGGTCCTGCTGATATTGCATTTACTCTGTGCCCTTCTTTTCCTAGGTTTTGGGCTAAATATCTTACACTTGTTTCTAGTGCTGCTTTTGCTACTCCCATAACATTATAGCCATCTAGCACTTTGGTTGAACCATGATATGTTAAAGTTACTAAATGTGCATTTTCGTTTAACATTTCTAATTCTTTTGCTTTTCTTGCTACTAATACAAATGAGTAACTACTAACATCTACTGCGTGGCTATATCCTTCTTTACTTGTATATATGAAATCATTATGCAAATCTTCTGTATTTGCGTGGGCTACTGCATGTACAATGCCATCTAGTTTTCCATTTTCTTCTTTTATTTTTTTGAAGGTTTCTTCTACTATTTCATCTTCTGATGCCCCATTTAGAACATAGCATTTTCTTCCTTCAAATTCTTTTGTTAGTTCTTCTATTTTTTCTTTGTTTTCTTCACCCATATATGTAAATATTAGCTTTGCTCCATTTTCATAGGCTGATTTTGCTATTCCATAGGCTATACTCCATTTGTTTCTTATTCCTATTATTAAAATTTGTTTGTCTTTAAGTAACATTTTTCTCCTCCTTATTCATTTACTAACTGACACTTTTTATTCTCGTCACATCGCCTACTCTTTGTATATAATTTTTATAGGCTTGAAGCACTTATAAAATATATACAAAACAAGCAAGTGGCTACTCTGATTTAAAACTGTCAAGTATTAAATTTGTTTAAATCCTTGTATTTTTCTAAATTTTTCGTATCTATTTTCTACTATTTCGTCTTCATTTAATTGTTTTAATGCTTTTACCTCACTTGTTATTTCTTTTCTTATGTTTTTTGTGATTTTATCAAAGTCTTCTTCTGTAATTTCTAGTGGCTCTTTTATTATTTTGTCTATTACTTTTAAGTCATATAGGTCTTTTGCGGTTAGCTTCATTTTTTCGGCTGCTTCTTTATATTTGCTTGAGTCTTTCCACAATATACTACTATAGCCTTCTGGTGATAGTATTGAGTATACTGCGTTTTCCATCATTAATACTTTATTTGCTACTCCTAGCGCTAATGCTCCTCCACTTGAGCCTTCTCCTATTACTATTGCTATTATTGGAACTTTTAGTTTTGCCATTTCAAACATTGATTTTGCTATTGCTTCTCCGTTGCCCTCTTTCTTCTGCTTCTATTCCTGGGTATGCTCCTTTTGTGTCTATAAATGTTATTACTGGTCTTCCGAAATTTTTCTGCTTGTTTCATAAACCTTATGCCTTTTCGGTAGCTTTCTGGGTTTGGCATTCCAAAGTTTCTTTCTATGTTTTCTTTTGTGGTTCTTCCTTTTTGCTGGGCTATTATTGTATAGTTTTGTCTTCCTATTGTGGCTAATCCACATATTATTGCTTTATCGTCTTTGAAGTTTCTGTCTCCATGTAGTTCTATGAAGTTATCAAATATTTTTTCTATATATTCTATTGATGTTTTTCTTTTTGGGTTTCTTGCTATTTCTACTTTATCCCAAGCGGATAGGGTTTTCTTTTCCATTTTTTCCTCCTTTTGTTTACTTTTATGTTAATTTATGTTATAATTTACTTATAGCAATTGTTGTTTAAAATTTAATTCCTTAATAGGAGGTATATTTTATGAGTAATTCAGTTAATAAGAGTTTTGATTTGATAGCAGCTTTTAATTTATTTAAGTCTTATTCTCAAAAACGGCAACACGCTAAAGCTAATTTTATTGCCGAATTAATAGGTTGCCAGATATTTGTTGGTTCTAAAAGCATTGTTACTTATGAGGTAAGAGTAACTAAACGCTATCATAAAAGAACTGTAACTGCTGTGTTGGATGATATGAATTACAAAATTGTTAGTTTTCATTATCAAAGTAATTATTCATTAGCTGATAATCGGAAACATACTTACACTATAATTACTTTTACACCTGCTGAGGGTTATTAACTCTTGGCTTTTTTTATTTTAATATATTGTAGGAGATGAGTTTGTTTTGTAGTTTGGGTTTCCGCATTGGGGCCAGTTCCTAATCTAGCCAGATTATTTCATTTTTTTACTTGTGGTTCTTCTCTATCTTGTTTCCGATTACGAACCGTCCCCAATGCTACTGTGTTTGTTCATTTTTATGAGTTGTGATAGGGTGTTTTTTAGGTCTTTTCTTTCTACTATTTTGTCGATGAATCCGTGTTCTAGTAGAAATTCTGCGGTTTGGAAGCCTTGGGGTAGTTCTTCTCCTATTGTTTGCTTTATTACTCTTTGCCCGGCAAATCCTATCATTGCTCCTGGCTCTGCTAATATTATATCTCCTAAACTTGCAAATGAGGCTGTAACTCCTCCATAGGTTGGGTCTGTTAGTACTGATATGTATAGCAGGCCTGCTTTGTCTAGCTTTATTAGTGCTGATGTTACTTTTGCCATTTGCATTAGTGATATTATTCCTTCTTGCATTCTTGCTCCTCCTGATACTGAAAATATTATGAGTGGTAATTTTTCTTTTATTGCTTGTTCTATACTATATGTTATTTTTTCGCCTACTACTGCTCCCATACTTCCCATTAGAAAGCCACTGTCCATTATGCATATTACTGATTTCTCTCCATTTATTTTTCCGTGTCCCACAGCTTACTGCTTCATTTAAACCTGTTTTTTCTCTTATGGTATTTAGTTTTTTTGGGTAGTCTTCTATATTTAATGGATTTGTTGTTTCTATATTTATATCAAATTTTTTGTATGTTCCTTCATCTACTATTAGTTCTAGCCTTCTATCTATATGCATTCTAAAGTAATGATTACAGTTTGGGCATATATTTAGGTTATTTCTTACTATTTCTTTATATAGTATTTCTTTGCAAAAGTCACATTTTACCCATTTTCCTACTGGAATATCAATGTTTGTTTTTTTGTTTATAACGTTTTTTGTTTCTCTTTTTTTTATTTTATCAACAATCATAGTCTATTCATCCTTTTTTAATATTTGTTTTTCTATAAATGATGTATCAAAACTTCCTCTTATGAAGTCTGGATTTCTTATTATTTCAAATAGGAAGTCTCTATTTGTTTCTATTCCATCTACTACTAGTTCTTCAAGTGCTCTTTTCATTTTACTTATTGCTTCGTTTCTACTTGTTCCATGTGTTATTATTTTTGCAATCATTGAGTCATAGTTTGGTGGTATTACATAGCCACTATATATTGCTGTGTCTACCCTTACGCCATTTCCTCCTGGAAGGTTTATTTCTCCTATTTTTCCTGGACTTGGCATAAAGTTTTTAGCTGGATTTTCGGCGTTTATTCTACATTCTATTACGTGCCCTCTAAATTCAATTTCTTTTTGCTTGTATTTTAGTTTTTCTCCTCCTGCTATTCTTATTTGTTCTTTTACTAGGTCTATTCCTGTCCTTTCTTCTGTTATTGGGTGTTCTACTTGTATTCTTGTATTCATTTCCATGAAGTAGAAGTCTTTGTTAATGTCTACTAAAAATTCTACTGTTCCAAGGCTTGTGTAGCCTGCTGCTTTTGCGGCTTTAATTGCGGCTTGCCCCATTTTGTTTCTTAGTTTTTCATCTACTATACTTGATGGTGTTTCTTCTATTATTTTTTGGTGATTTCTTTGTATTGTACAGTCTCTTTCTCCTAGATGTACAACGTTTCCATATTCATCTGCCATTATTTGAATTTCTACGTGCCTTGGGTTTCTTATGTATTTTTCTATGTATATTTCGTCATCATTAAAAGAGTTTTTGGCTTCTTGTTTTACTATGTTGTAACTCATTTCCATTTCTTTTTCATTATTTACAACTCTAATACCTTTTCCACCTCCACCTGCTGATGCTTTTAGCATAACTGGGTAGCCTATTTTTTCGGCTATTTTTAGTGCTTCTTTTAAGCCTGTAATACTTCCTTCTGAACCTGGTATTACTGGAACATCTTCTTTTTTCATTAATTCTTTACTGTTTGATTTATTCCCTAATAAGTTTATGACTTTAGAAGTTGGACCAATAAATTTTATATTTGATTCTTCACAGATTTTTGCAAAGTTTGCATTTTCTGATAAGAAACCAAAGCCTGGGTGGATACTATCTGCTTTTGTTATTCTTGCGGCTTCTATTATGTTTTTTATGTTTAGGTAACTTTGCTTTGGGTTTGCTGGGCCTATACATATTGCTTCATCTGCTAATTTTGTATGTAGAGCATCTTTATCTATCTCCGAATATACTGCTACTGTTTTTATATTCATTTCTTTACATGCTCTTATTATGCGAACTGCAATTTCTCCACGATTTGCAATTAGAATTTTGTTCAATTTTTTTCACTTCCTTTTTTATTATTTTACTTTATCTTTTAATAGGAAAAATTAATTTCAAGTGTAGGGGCGATTTTAATTGCCCTCATGGTGAAGGTACTTTTTCATTATAGAAAAGTACTCTATTTTAAGTTGTAGAGTAGCGCGAAGTAAGTAATATATTTTATTTTTGTAATGAAGTCCCGACAGCCCTTTGAGGCGGGGGAATACCCGTGAGCTTGGAGGGCGAAATGGAAAAAATAAAATATATTACTTACTGGGAGCGGATAATTTAACAAGTAGCATAACGAAATCACTTTTGTTCTATCCGATAACAGCAAAGGTAAATTCTCCTTTGGCAGCTAGTTTCCCATCTACTGTTGCTATTCCTTCTCCTATTCCTATTGGACCTTTTCTTTTTATTATTTTTACTTCTAGTTTTAGGATATCTCCTGGAACTACTTGTTTTTTGAATTTCATTTTGTCTATTCCACCAAATAGTGCATTTTTTCCTTTGTTTTCTTCCATTCCTAAAATACTTACTGCTCCTGTTTGCGCTAGGCTTTCTGCTATTAATACTCCTGGCATTATTGGGTTTCCTGGGAAGTGGCCTTTGAAATACCATTCTTCTTCTTTTACATATTTGTATGCTGTGCAACTTTCCCCTGGTATGCATTCTTCTACTTCGTCTATCATTAGGAATGGTTCTCTTTGGGGAATTATTTGTTTTATTTGTTCTTTGTTTAACATTTTTTGTTTCCTTTCTTTAATGGTGTTTAGAAAAATATATTCATTTTTTTATAATGTAGGGGCGATTAGTAATCGCCCGAGGCTTCAACGAAATTGCTTAAATAAAAATTATTTTTAAGTAGTCTCTTCGAAGAGCGGGCGATTACTAATCGCCCCTACATTATAAAAAATTTTCTGTGAATTATAACTAGTATCTCTATTATGTTTCTATTTTATTTTAAATAGTTCTGTACCATATTCTACTGTTTCTCCGTCTTTTACTAATATTTCTACTATTTCTCCTGCATATTCTGATTCTATTTCATTCATTAGTTTCATTGCTTCTATTATGCATAGCGTTTCTCCTTTTTTTATTGTTTGGCCTATTTCTACATATGGCTTTTCTGTTGGTGATGGTTTTAGGTAAAATGTTCCTACCATTGGTGATTTTACTATTTGGTAGTTTTCGTTTGTTGTTGTTTGTTTTGTTTCTATTGTTTGTTCTTTATTTTCTAGTATTTCGTTTGGATTTTGTTTTATTATTTCTTTGATTATTTGATTGTTCTTTTTTACACTTATTTTTATTCCATCTGGAAATTCTAGGTTTACTTCGTCTACTTTTGACTCGCCTATGTCAGTTATTAGTTTTTTTATTTCGTTGTAGTCCATTTTTGTTTTTTCCTTTCTTTTTTGGTTTGTGGTTTGGGTTTCCGCATTGGGGACAGTTCCTAATCTAGCCAGATTATTTCGTTTTTTTGGCTTGTGGTGCTTCTCTATCTTGTTTCCGATTACGAACCGTCCCCAATGCTACTTTTTTGCCTTGTTTCTGATTACGAACTGGCCCCAATGCTACTTTTCTGCCTTGTTTTCGATTGCGAACCGTCCTAAATAGCTACTGTCTGCCTATTGTTCGTATTTTTTGAATATTATGGTGCTGTTGTGGCCTCCGAAGCCTAGGGAGTTTGACATTGCGGTTTTTATTTCGTGGTTTAGTGGTTCGTTTGGTACTATGTCTAGGTCACATTCTTCGTCTTTTTCTTTGTAGTTTATTGTTGGGGGTACTAGGTTTTCTTGTATTGCTTTTATGCTTATTACTGCTTCTACTCCTCCAGCTGCTCCTAGTAAGTGGCCTACGTTTCCTTTGGTTGAGCTTACCTTTACGGTTTTACTTGCTTCTCCTAGTGCTTTTTTTATTGCTTTTGTTTCTATTGAGTCGTTTAGGTGTGTTGATGTTCCGTGTGCGTTTATGTAGTCTATTTCTTCTGGTTTTAGTTTGGCGTCTTCCATTGCTCTTGTCATTGCTTTTGCTCCGCCTTCTCCTTCTGGACATGGTGAGGTTATGTGGTAGGCGTCTGTACTAGAGCCAAAGCCTACTAGTTCTGCATATATTTTGGCATTTCTTTTTTTTGCGTGTTCTAGTTCTTCTAATACTAATATTCCTGCTCCTTCTCCCATTACAAATCCATTTCTTTCTTTGTCAAATGGTATGCTTGCTCTATTTTTGTCAGTTGCATTTGATAGTGCTTTCATATTTTCAAATCCTGCTATTCCTACTTCACATATTGAGGCTTCTGCTCCTCCTGCTATTATTACGTCTTCTGCTCCTAATTTTATTGTTTTATATGCTTCCCCTATTGCTTGTGTTGATGAACTACATGCTGTTACTATCGACATTGATTCTCCTTTGAAGCCAAATTCTATTGCTATATTTCCTGCTGGCATATTTGCAATTGACATTGGTATGAACATTGGTGATACTCTGTTGTTGCCTTTTAGTGTGTTTATTTCACATTGGTCTTGTATTGTTTTTAGTCCTCCTATTCCTGAGCTTACATATGTTCCCACTCTTTCAAAGTCTGTATTTTCTGTATTTATTCCACTATCAGCAACTGCTTCTCTTGCTGCTATTATTGCAAATTGTGAAGATTTATCTAATCTTTTGGCTTGTTTTGGTTCAAAATAGCTTAGTGGATTATATTCTTTTACTTCTGCTGCTAATTTTGTTTTAAAATTAGTTGTGTCGAATAATGAAATATTGTCTATTCCACATTTTTTGTTTTTTATTCCGTCCCATGTTTCTTGGGCGTCTTTTCCTATTGGAGTTATTGCTCCAAGTCCTGTTATTACTACTCTTCTTTCCATTTGTTTTTCCTCCTGTTCTATTTTGTTTATTGGTTTTCGCTATTTAAAGCTGTTCATAATCTAGCTGGATTGACTTCTGTTTTCCGCATTGGGGACAGTTCCTAATCTAGCCAGATTATTTTTGTTTGTTACTTAAAGTGCTTCTCTATCTTGTTTCCGATTACGAACCGTCCCCAAAGCTACTCTTCTGCCTTGTTTCCGATTACGAAGCGTCCCCAAGGCTATTTTGTTTTTACATTAACATTCCACCATCTACATGAATAACTTGCCCCGTTATGTATGAGCTTTCTTCTGAGGCTAGAAATTTTACTAGGTTTGCTACGTCTTGTGCTTTTCCCATTCTTTTTAGTGGTATTGTTTTTGCTATTTCTTCTTTTATTTCTTCTTTTAGCACATCTGTCATTGCTGTTTGTATGAAGCCTGGTGCTATGCTATTTACTAGTATGTTTCTTGAGCCTACTTCTTTTGCTAGGCTTTTGGTGAAGCCTATTATTCCTGCTTTTGATGCTGCGTAGTTTGCTTGGCCTGCGTTTCCGCTTATTCCTACTACTGATGATATGTTTATGATTCTTCCAGTGCGGTTTTTCGTCATGTATGGTATGATGTTTTTTGTCATGTTAAATGTTCCTACTAAGTTTACATTTATTACGTCTTCAAAGTCTTCTTTTTTCATTCTCATTAGTAGGGTGTCTTTTGTGATTCCTGCATTGTTTACTAGTACATCTATTTTTCCATATTCTTCTATTATTTGTTTTGCTATTTTTTCGCAGTCTTCATAGTTTGATACATCTCCTTGAAGAGTTAAACATTTTGCTCCTGTTTGTTCTATTTCTTGTTTTGTGTTTTTTAGTTCTTCGTTTTCTTTCCTGTAATTTATGGCTATATCATAGCCTGCTTGTGCGAGTGTTATTGCTATTTGTTTGCCTATTCCTCGGGTTGCTCCGGTTATTAGTGCTGTTTTTTTCATTTTTTTGGTTTCCTTTCTTTTTTGGTTTGTGGTTTGGGTTTCCGCATTGGGGACAGTTCCTAATCTAGCCAGATTATTTCGTTTTTTTGGCTTGTGGTTCTTCTCTATCTTGTTTCCGATTACGAACCGTCCCCAATGCTACTCTTCTGCCTTGTTTCCGATTACGAACTGTCCCCAATGCTACTTCTCTTATTGCTTTTTCTAAGGTTTCTGTGTTGTTTATGTTTATTATGTTTGTGTTGTTTGGTGTGGGCATTCTTTTTAGAAAGCCTGATAGGGTTTTTCCTGGACCTATTTCTATGAATGTGTCTATTCCGCTTTGCAAGCATTGTTTGTAGTACTTTATCAAATCTTACTGGGCTTTTTATGTGGTTTGATAGTATGGTTTTGATGTCGTCTGTTTCTTCGTATGGTTTTCCGTCTATATTTTTTATTACTTTTGTATTTGTTTTTGTGTTTATTGTTACTTTTTCTAATTCTACTTTTAATGCTTCTGAGCATTTTGAGAGTTTTTCGGTGTGAAATGGTCCTGCTGTATTTAGTAGCATTACTTTTTTTGCTCCCATTTCTTGTGCTATTTCTCCTGCTTCTTTTACTGCTTCTTCTTGTCCTGATATTGCTATTTGACCTATTGTATTATAGTTTGCAGGTACTACGAAACCACTTTGTACTTTACTACATGCTTCTTCTACTTCTTTATTTCCTAACCCTATAATTGCTGCCATTTTCCAGTTTCCTTCTGGGGTTAAATTGTGCATTATTTCGCCTCTTTTTTGTACAAGCTTTACTCCTTCTTTAAATGATATTGCTTTTGCTTCTATTAATGCTGTGTATTCTCCTAGGCTTAAGCCTGCTGACATTTGTGGCGTTATTCCATTTTTATGTAGTATTTCTAGTATTGCTAAACTTTGTGTTAGTATTGCTAGTTGTGTGTTTTGGGTTTCGTTTAGCTTTTCTTCTGGTCCTTCAAATGATATTTGTTTTATATTAATTCCTGTTATTTCTGAAACTTCGTCATATATTTTTCTTACTTCTTCATAAGCTTCGTACAAGTCTTTTCCCATGCCTACTTTTTGGCTTCCTTGACCTGGAAATAAAAATCCTATTTTCATTTCTAATATAATTCCTTTCTTCTTCCTATTAATAATTCAAAGCGATTGCAAAATTTGCTAATGAATTCTTTCCCATTTACTATTATTCCAAATTCTTTTTTATTGATGTTGCTATATTTTCAATATCACTATATATAAAGTTTTTTGCTAATATATTAGTTTTTAGATTCATTAATTGCATCTAAATTAGCCTGCCTTTTTATTTTGTTAGTTGAGGTTTTTATTAGTGGCTCTTCTGTTAGTATTATTCCTCTTATTGCTTTATATGGTGGCATTTTTTTATTAATTTCTTTTATTTTTTGAAATAGTACATTATATATTTCTTCATCTGTTTTTACTTTATATGTATCTTCTATTGTTTTTCTATCAAATACAATTTTTACATTTATTTTTATATTGTCTTTATCTTCTGACTGGGCTTTTCCAAATATAAAGGATTCTTTTATTCCTTCTATTTTATTAATTAAGTTTTCCATTTCTTCTGGGAATATGTTTTTCCCATTTTTTAGAACTATTACACTCTTTTTTCTTCCTTTTATGAATATGTAACCGTCTCCATCTATTTTTGCTAAGTCTCCTGTATAAAACCATCCATTTCTTATTGCTTCTTTTGTGGCTTTTTTGTCATTATAATATCCTAACATTATGTTTGGGCCTTTTACTATTAGTTCTCCAATCCCTTCTTTGTCTGCATCTACTACCTTTGCTTTAACACTTGGAACAGCTTTTCCTATACTTCCTATTCTATATTCTTTATTTGTTCCAATTCCTATAACTGGAGATGTTTCTGTTAAGCCATATCCTTGCACTAGGTTTATTCCTAATAGTCTATATCTTTCTTCTATTTTTTTATCTAGTGCTGCTGCTCCACTTATAAATAGTTTTATTTTTCCACCTAGCATTTCATGTATTTCATTAAAGGCTTTTTTTCTTTCTTCCATTGTAGAATTTTTATATTTTTCTTCTTTTTCTAGTATTTCTTGTAATTTTCCTTTTTTCTCTAAGCTTCTTCTAATTGCCATAAATAGTCTTTCATATATTCCTGGTACACATGCCATTACTGTTACTTCGTATTCATTTAAGTTTTCTATTATATGCCTTATTCCATCACAAAAGGCTATTTGAGAACCTTTATATAATGAGAATAAGAACCCTACTGTACATTCAAATACATGGTGGTCTGGTAATACTGAAAGTATTGTATCTTCTTCATTTACATCTAATATACTTCCTATATCCATTAAGTTTGAACATATATTTTTGTGTGAAAGTGCTACTACTTTTGAATTTGATGTTGTTCCTGATGTGAATAGCATTATACTCATTTCTTCTGGATTTATTTTCGCATTTATAAAGCTTGTATCTTTATTTTTTATTAGTGTATGGCCTTTTTGTATTAGTTCTTCTTGTGAGTATATTCCTTGTGTGCTTATTTTTCTATCCATTGAAATTAGGTGTTTTAGTTTGTTTTTTGTACTATATTTTATTTTCTTTATTGTTTCTTCATATTTTTCTGAATAAAATATTGCTTCTACTTCTGCTCTTTGTATTAATGACGATAGTTCATTTTCTGGTAATGATTTATCTAATGGTACTACTACTCCTGTTCCGCATACTACTGATAAGTAAGCAATTTCCCATTCTAGTCTGTTTTCTCCAATTACTGCTATTCTTTTTCCTTTAAGGCCAATATCTATTAATGCTGTTCCTAATGCATCTACAATTTCTCGTATCTCTTCATGTGTGTATATTTTATAATTTCCTTCTGATATTTTTATTTTGTATGCTGGTCTATTTTTATATTGTTGTTTCGTTTTAGTTAACATGTCTTTTAGGTCTGTTATTTTTAATGTTTCATATAACTTTTCACTCATTTTTTATACCTCGCTTTGTAATATTTTATATCATAATTTTTTTAAAATTTCTTTAGAATGGGTGGTCAGTATAATATGGTTTTAAATAAAAAATAGAAAGCAAATCATTTACGATTTACTTTCTATTTTTTTATTTATATAATGCGAATTACATTTTATTCTTCCACTTTTTCAAACATATCTTTTCCTACTCCACATAGTGGGCATACCCAGTCTTCTGGTAGGTCTTCGAATTTTACTTTTTCTGCTTCTTCGTCATATATATATCCGCATACTGTACATTGGTATTTCATTTTTCCTTCACCTCCCTTACATTTTTAGCATATTTTGTGCAAGCTTTTTCATTTCTTCTTCGTTTTCTATACTCATTGTTGTTTTTATATGAATTATTGGCTCTATCATTTTTATTTCTTTCATTTGCTCTAATAGTTCTTGCATATTTTTTGCTGCAGCTGGTGCCCATGAACCATTTTCTATTATTGCTACTGTTCTGTTTTGGTAGTTTTTGTGTTTTAGGTGTCTTAAGAATTTTTCCATGAATGGGAATAGTCCTGCATCATATGTTGGGCAGGCTAGTATCATTTTGTCATATCTGAAGGCGTCTTCTATTACTTCTGCCATGTCTTGTCTTGCTAAGTCTGATGTTATTACTTTTTTTGCTCCCGCTTCTATTAATATTTCTTGTAGCCTTTCTACTGCTTTTTTTGTATTTCCATGTATTGAGTTATATGCTATTAATATTCCTTCATCTTCTGGTTTATAACTACTCCATATATCATATTTATTAATGTAGTAGCTTAAGTTTTCTTTTAGTATTGGTCCATGTAGTGGGCATATTGTTCTTATTTCTAAATTTGCTAGTTTTTTTAGTAATGCTTGTACTTGCATTCCGTATTTTCCTACTATATTAAAGTAGTATCTTCTTGCTTCACAGGTCCAGTCTTCTTTTGTATCTAAGCTTCCAAATTTTCCGAAGGCATCTGCTGTAAATAGTATTTTTTCTGTTTCTTCATATGTTACCATTACTTCTGGCCAGTGTACCATTGGTGCCATATAGAATTTTAGTGTGTGTTTTCCTAAGTTTAGTGTGTCTCCTTCTTTTACTAAAACTTGTTTATTCGTTAAATCTATTTCAAAAAATTGTGGTAACATTTTGAAAGTTAATGCATTTCCTACTATTTTCATGTTTGGATATTTCTCTGTTAGCATTTTTATGCTTGATGAGTGGTCTGGCTCTAAGTGTAACACTACTAGGTAATCTACTTGTTTTCCATTTAATTCTTTTTCTAAGTTGTTCCACCATTCTTCTTGCTTTCTTTTATCTACTGTGTCCATAACTACTATTTTTTCATCTTTTATTATATATGAATTGTATGATATTCCATTTGGTATTATATATTGGCTTTCGAATAAGTCTAGGTCTTTATCGTTTACACCTATGTATTTTATAGAGTCTGTTACTTGTATTTCTTCCATTTTTCTTAACATATGTTAGTTTTTAAATTAACATATTTCTCCTTTCCTTTCTATTTTGTAAGTTATATCATATATTAGTATTATTGTCAGTATTTAGTTATATATACTGATATAACTATGATACTATTTTTTGTTTTCTTCTATTGCTTTTCTGTACACCAATTTTTACAATTTTCTATACGTAGTCCATTGTCTCCGTTTTCTTTATCATAAGCAAATGATTCCAATAAATTACAAGCAAATTCTTCACATTTACCACAACATTCAATCTTTTTACTTTCACAACATTCTTTAACTGCACATGTATCAGCCCAAAATGGTTTCTTTATATTTATGCATCCATTACATACCTTTTCTTTCATAAACCTACATTCACTACAATCAATTCCACACCTTGATTTGATTTCTGTTTTTATTTCTACACCTAGCATATTATTTTTTCCTTATTTCTATAATTAATAAATTTATATATCTGTTATTATATAAACATATCTTTATCTTTCTGTTTCATCTTTCTGTGATTCCTTTATCCACTCTTCGCATCTCGCTTTAGCCTCTTGTATTTCATCTGGATCTAGAATATCTTTTATTGCTTCTTTTATAGATATTTCTCCTGCTAAAATATCATCTGCTAACACTCTTATTGCACATGCTTCCCAACCTATACTTTGAGAATATTCGGAAACAGCATCGTTTTCTTTTAAATCTTGCTCCATCAATTCTCTACATGCTTTATCTATTTTATTACTTCTTTCTATTAATATATTTGCAATAATTCCTCTTGCTACTTTAGTTGGTATTACTTCCTTCATATAATGTTTCTCCTTTAATATATTTTAAGTTTTCATATTATAATACTAACGCTTTCTTTGGACAAAATTTTGAACATTTACCACATTTTATACATTTATCATGGTTTATTTTTGGTGCTTCAAATTCTTTTTGTGTTAATGCTCCCACTGGGCAAACTTGAACTGCGGGGCATTTATGATTTTGTGGGCAATTTTCTACTATTATTTTTAATTTGTTTTCCATATATTTTTCTCCTATATATTACTATTTTATTTTTTAATTATATTGTTTCATTAGCATATTATCATAAAAACAGATAATTAGCAATGCTAACTATCTGTTTTATATATTTTTTCTCTCATGCCTGAATTGTTATATTTTTGTACGGTTTCTTCTTTAAAAATTTCTCCTACAAATTGCCATGTATGACCATTGTCTTTTGATTCATATTTTGCTCTTGTTAGTCCATGGTTGTACCCGCCTTCATATCCTCCTGAGGCTAGTACTGTTAGTGTTCCGTCGCTTTCTTTTGTTGGTAAGTAAAAATAGTCGTAGCAGTTTTGCCATTCTTCTCCTCCTGGGTCTGATAGTGTGAATTCTCCTTTGGGGAAGTTTATTTTTGTGAATGTTTTTCCTGAGTCGTATGTTACTAGTAAGTCTGCTTTTGCACAGTATATTGTTTCTGGATTTTCTAAAAAACCTAAACCATTTTCATAGAATTTTATTTTGCTTGCTGCTGTTATTGTAAGTTTATTTACTTCTGTAGCTTTTGTTCCTTTATCAGTTATTTTCGTAATAGCCCATACTTGCATTCCTGGAAATTGATCCAGTACTTCTACTGTATATCTTTCATTTTCACTTATGCTCTCATCATATAAGTAACGTTTAGCTTCTTTTAATTTTTCATTTTCTTCTTGTATTTGATTTATCTGTTCTTCTATTTGCTTTGTTAGTTCTTCTTTATTAACATTTTTTTGTTTTACTTTCCACCTTGATATATTAAATTCTTGCCATTTCATTTCTTTATTATTATTTATAATATGCAATAATGCCTTTTCTATTTTTACTTTTTTGTCGTTTTCTATATTTTCTTTTAATTTTTCTTCTAGCATTTTATAGCTATCCTCGGTTGCTATTTTTTGTATATATACATAGTCAGTAGGTACCTTAGTAGTCTTTCTACTTATGTTTTTGCTTATTATTATTTTTTCTATATTTATAAAGTTTATTACGCAATATACACTTAACACTATTATAAATGCTATTTTTATAAAATCAAATTTTTCATTAAATATGTATATTGTTGTTGGTACAAATATTGCAAGTTCGGTTAGTAATATTATATATACAAAGGTTCTTAGGTAGGTTAAACCATATTCCATTTCATACATATACATTCTAAACATAGAAGATAGTACTATAATTATTGTAAATATTACTAAAAATATGTTTAATACTTTTATTATCTTTTCTTTTTTACTATTAAATTTGTTTGATAGTAATATTATTGCAAAGTTAATGAATGATACAAACATTAGCTGGAAGAAACCTGTTCTTGCATATGTTGCATAGTCTATGTTTACATTTATTCTTGCTAAAAATAGTGAACTTATTTGTATGTAGCAAAATACTACATACACAAGGTTTAATGCTATTAAAAGTAATTTTAGTGTAAACTCATATTTATCGCTTATATTTCCTATTTCTTTTGGCTCTTTATGTTTTTGATTTTGCAGTTTTAATATGAAGCTTAATACTAAAAAGTATACTGCTAATATTATTGCAAGTCTTATTATTGTGTTTACTATATTTTTTATATTTAAGTTTGTTATTATTTTTCCTATTCCTGAAAACATCCCAGCAAATATACTATCTGCTGAAGCTAGTAATATTATTACTACTCCTACTACTGCGAGTACTATTAGTATAGATGTTGTTAATTTTTTTATATCTACTTTCCTTATCGCATTACTATCTTTTATATGTGACTTTGCATTTTCTTTTGTATAATCAATTACTTCATTTACTGTTTCTAATGAGTCTACTGATATTCTAAATGCTGTATATAAATGTTTACTAAAGTATCCTTTTTTATTTGTTGTAATCGTATGCATTAGTATATTAAGCACAATTATTATAAGTATGTTTGACACATAGAATACTTTACTTGCAAATATGAAATATGTACTACTTAGTAATATTATTGGTACTAACAATAATAAACCGTTTTTATTTATTATTTTATTTTTTCTGTTCATTATATATAGTAATATTCCATTTAATATTGCTTCAAATATAATCATTGAAATTCCTATTTCTTTGCCATAAAATAAAATTGATTGACTTATGGCTACCCCTATACTTCCTATAATTTCCATAATAATTATTCTCCTTTTTTATAATCTAATATATCTCCTGGCTTACATTCTAGAACTTCACATATTTTTTCTAGTGTTGAAAACCTTATTGCTTTTGCTTTATTTGTTTTTAGTATTGAAAGATTTGCAGGAGTAATTCCAACTTTTTCTGCAAGTTCACCTGATGACATTTTTCTTTTTGCGAGCATTACATCTACGTTAACTATTATTGGCATTTTTATCATTCCTCCTTGTTTTATAATTTACAGATAAATATATTTTAAGATGTAGGGGCGATTAGTAATCGCCCGTGCTCCAAAGGCTTTGCTATATTTTTATTTAATATGGTAATTTCTTCGAAGAACCATAGAAGTTTATTCTTTGAGGTCTGCGGGCGATTACTAATCGCCCCTACATCAAAAAATATCTTTTAGTTTGTAAATTGTAACTATTTTAAACTACTAAATCATTTTCTTCTTTATACTCTATTGCTTTTTTGTATATTTCGTTTAGTATTTTTATTCCTATTCCCAAAAGTATGAACGCTATAGAGAATGTTCCTAAAAGTAATGAACATAGTATTGTTACTTCTATATTGATTGCTAATGATTTTATATAATACATTAGACTAACCATTATAACAAAATATAATATTCCTATTATAATTGATGAAATAGATATTTTATTTAAATGATTACTATTGTTATTATCAAATAATTTGTTTTCTTTTAGGTTTCTAAATATTTTTATAAATTTTGAAATTATATATAGTGCTACTATACCTGTTGCTAAGAATACTCCAAGTGCTAATGTAAGTGATATTGGCTGTAATATATTAGTTATGTTATACCTTGAAAATTCTGATATTGTTACTGTTATTAGTATTGCTAATACTACAAAGTCTATTAATGCTATTATTATAAATACTGCTTCTAACCCATGTTCTACCTTTGATGATAAACTTTTTTCTCCTAATATTTTCATTATTTTTCCTCCTTTTGTTGTGGTTAGTATATATTATTTATTTTTGTTTGTCAATACTTTTTTATTGTTTTTCGATATTTGTCAAATGTAAATAAAGCGAGGATTTCCCCGCTTTATTGTGTAAAACTAACTAGTCAAGTTCTTCTAAAATGTATTTTTTCAAATTTTTCATACATTTTACCACGCAAAAAGAAATAGTATCTTCTTTATTTTATGTGGTTTTCTTCTAATAGTATGTTTTTCATTTCAATTATATTATAAAATGGAACATTTATCCCTTCTTCTGCAAGTCTTACTACTCTTAATGCAATAGTTATAATCTCATTTCTTACTATTCTTGGAATTTCTACATCTATATTTGAATTTATGTACTTTTCAGCTATATATTTTTCCGTTATCGGAAATATATTTTGTATTAAAAATACTGCCTTTTTTCCTAGTACATTTCCAAAAACGAAATTATAAACTGGTCGATTTCCAACTTTTAATTTTTTATTGTCATAAATTTTTTTATATTTTTCATATTTAGTTGATATTGGAACAAACCATATTATATTTTTATCTTTTCTGTCTTTAAAACAAAAATAACAAGGTCTTTTATTACCATTCTCTTTATTTTCCATTAATTTATATTTTTTAAACACATCAAAGAACTCATCTTTTATAAAATAAAATTTTCCATCTTCTATTAACATTGTTTTTACTCCTTTTTATGAAAATATGGGATCTAAATTAATTTTATAGACCCCATACTTTACTATAATTAACATTTTTTCACCTGCACATTTATATCTCGCAAGCAGGGTTGCGGTTCACATTTTTTCACCTATCCATTTATTCGACGCAAATAGGGTTGCGACTCACATTTTTTAATTATAGTAGATATTAAATATCCACTACTATTGTATTTATTATATAACCATTTTATTCATTATGTCAATACTTTTTGTGGTTTTTCTATTTTTTTATAACCGTCACTTACAATAATTATAGAAAAATTAAAGTTATAAAACACAAATAAAGCGAGGATTTCCCCGCTTTATTTTGTAAAACTAACTACTCCAGTTCTTCTAAAATGATCTTTTCAAATTTTTCATACATTTTAGTTACCATATGAAAAATCTTGCTTACTTCATAGTTTCTTCTTTCGTCAAATATTTCGGATGCAAGATCTTTTAATGTACATGTGTACTTTGTTACCAATACTGCAATTTTCATTTTGTCGTTTGCTGGAACTTTGTGTAGAAAAGGCATCTGGAAAATTAAATTTCCTTGTGAAATTTTTATACTATCCAAATAACCGCTTAACAGTTGAATTCTATCACTCATTCCATTAGTTATAGCTTCTTTGTTAAGAGCTACTGATATCTCCAAACAATCATGTACTAATTCTTCAAACATTTCGTTAGCTCTCATTTCTTTTCCTCCTCTTCACTATGTTCGGAGGATTTCCCTCCGATTTTTTTAAGTATCTTTGGGAACAAAATTTTCCTATATATTATATAATAGCATACTTTACATAAAAATGCAACTATTTTTCATATTTTTTCAAACGTATCACTTTCGTTGCTACTTTTTTCACAAATGCTTCGTCATGTTCTACAAATATAAGTGTTGGTTTATATTTTAGTATTGCTTCTTCTATTTGTATTCTTGTTAGAATATCTATGTAGTTTAGTGGCTCGTCCCATATATAAATGTTTGCGGGTTCTGATATGCTTTTTGCTATTAGTACTTTTTTCTTTTGTCCTTCACTCATTTTGCTTATGTCGCTTTCAAATTCTGAATTTGTAAAACCCATTTTTGATAGCATTGCTTTAAATATGCTTTCTTCTATTTTGCTCTGCCTTGCATATTCTTTTAGTGTTCCTTTTAGGTGTTCTGTGCTTTGTGATACATATGATATTTTTATGTCATTTACTTTTTTAAAATTTCCTGTATAGTTTATTTTTTCTCCTAGTATAAGTTTTAGTATGCTTGATTTTCCTGCACCGTTTTTGCCTGTTATTGCAATTCTATCTCCGTTTTCTATTTCAAATGATACTTTATCAAATATAGTTTTTTTGTTATATTCTATTTGCAAATTATTAGCTACTATTAATGGGCTTTTTCTACTTTCTAATGGTGTTATTTTTAAAGCATCTGCTTTTTCTATATTGTGTAATAATGTAGATTTTTGCTGTATTGTTTTTTCAATTCTTTTTTCCATTACTTTAGCTTTTTTCATCATTTTTGCGGATTGATGTCCTATATATCCTCTATCTACAAATTCGCTAGATTTATTATTATATTTAGTTTTTTCTATTTTGTCTGACCATTTTGCTGTATTTTTTGAGGCTTTTTCTAACCTATTTATATCTTTTGTTAATCTTTCATTTTGAGTTTGCTCAAAGTTATCTTGAGCTTCTTTATTTTCCTTCCATGAAGTGAAGTTTCCCTTTTGTATATCTATATTTGTATTGTTTATAGAAATAATATGGTCTACTACTTTATCTAGAAAATCCCTATCATGTGACACTAATATGAAACTTCTTTTGTTTTTTAAGTATTCTACTAAATTTTCTTTTGTTTCACTATCTAAATGATTTGTGGGTTCATCTATAAATAAAAAGTTTTCTCCTTTTAGAAATAAACTTATTAAAAGTATTTTTATTTGTTCTCCACCACTTAACAAGCAAAAATTTCTATAAAGAATTTCTGCATTTGTGTTTAGTAAGTTTAATTCTTTTATGATTTCCCAGTCTTCTACATTCGGTGCAATTTCATTAACCACTTCTATTGCCATTTTTTCTTTATTTTTTACTTCAAAAGGGAAGTAATCAAATTCTACATTTTTTGATATTATTCCTTTGTATTCATACTCACCTAATAATAGTTTTAAAAAAGTGGTTTTTCCCTTGCCATTTCTACCTATTAGCCCTAGTTTCCAGTCTGTATCTATGTTAAATGATACATTTTCAAATACATTATTTATACTTCCTTCATAGCCAAATGTTAAATTATTTACATTTATTAATGACATATTTTCTCTCCCTTAGATTATTATATTTTTGTAACATTTCTATTGAATGAATTATATCAGATTTTAATTTTTTATAACAAATTAAAAAGTAGTTAACTATTTTTATATTTTTTACACTGTTCTTCTAATAATTTAAAATTACAACATACTTTCTTAAAGAATCCATTTGCTTGACTTTTTTCATATGTTGTCTTTGCTCTTTCTTGTATTTCATAAATATGTTTATTACAAAAACGATATTGACTTATTAATATTTGTTTATATGATGGATTTTCTCTATTTATATCAAAATCAATAAGTGCTTCTTTACTTACTGGTATCATATTATTAAATCCTAATATTCCATATTTTCCGTTATGTATTTTTAAAATATATATATTATTTTTCATTTTTTGATGACTTAATCTTGGATGCTCTAATGGTACAAAATAGTCAAAGTTATCTACTTGTAATACAATACCTAAATATGGTCTTTTCTTAGTATATTCATCTGGCTGATTTGGATTATATTGTATTCTATTGTCAAAAAAATATAAATATTTGATATACTCAATATCAATTTTATATAATCTTAAATTGTTCATTAATTACTCCTCTAAAATATTACAAAGTGAGAGCCTCTTTTTAAAGCCCTCACTCTTACTTTTTTACCCTACTTATAGGCTAGGGGTTTCCTCTTTAAATATACCCTACTTTAATACTATTTTCAAGCATTAGGCTAGGGGTTTCCTCTTCATAATATTTTGCAATATTACTTCTTTTAGTATATTTATTATACTATTTTTTTATTCATTTTGTCAATGATTTCGTAGAATTTTCAAACTTTCTAAATTTTTTATATTCAAATTATAAAGTAGTTTTCATTAATTATATGAATTTTTAGTATTACTCTATAAATATTTTAGCTATAAATTTTTTATTTTTTCATATATTTCTTTCCAGTCATTAACTCTATAAAAACTATTCTTATCTCCTATATTACTTTTACTATTAAATAATATAGTTTCAATTCCTAGTTCTTTGACTTTGCTACAATTTGCTATGGAATCATCTATAAATAAATCTATTTTTTCATTTTTGCAAACCTTTGCTTTATCAAAATCACAAACTAATTTATCATATTGAATATTATTGTTTTTCAATTCTTCAGTCGTTGTTTTATATTCATCTGTATATAATGTTTTGTCTCTTGCTGTAATAACTATTATTTTATGTCCTAAATCTTTTATTTTATCAATATATTCTGCAACATTTGGTTTGAAAGGTGTATTAGGAATAACTTTATCATAATATTTTTTTGCAAATTCAAGTTCTCTTTCTTTCATTTCTTTTGGCAGATTACTATATGAAATATTGTTTTCTTTCAAATATTTTATATCTACATTAAAAAATTCTGCTATATATGGCATCAAATATTCAAATGTATCTGCCATCGTATCATCTATATCTATTCCTATTTTCATATTTATTCCTCCTCTATAATTATTTTAAATATTTTATAATTTTCTTATAGAGTTCGTCTCTTTTCATTATATTTTCATTTAATACAATTTCATTAAATTCTTTTAAATTACATAATTTTACTTGTTCAACTTCACTTTCTTGTATTTTTATATCATTTAATTCTATTTTTTCTTTTTTTACAATATAACAATCGTAAATTTGATTATCAATATAATTTTCTTTTATTTTTTCTATATCTCTATATGTTAGTATATGTTCAAGTTCTTTTTCATTTATACTTATTCCTACTTCTTCTAAAATTTCTCTTACTGCTGCTTGTTTAGAAGTTTCTCCACTTGACACATGCCCTGCTACTGTCACATCCCATTTTTCTGGATTCACTGCTTTGCTTTTTGAACGTTGTTGCATCAATATATATCCTTTTGCATCTATAATTGTAATTACAACTATTTTATGGCATAATCCTTTCTTATGTATTTGTTCTTTTGTTAAAATTTCTCCTATTCTATTTCCATTTTCATCTAGCACATCTATTAATTCTTTCATTATTTTGCCTCCTTTTCTCTAATCTATATCTTTTACTTTTATTCCTAACAAATAGATTAAATCTAATGATTGAAACTCATTTATTATTGCTCCTTTTATATCTTCTATTGATATTGCTATTCCTTCAATTATACTATCTGATAAATCTACTGCCTTTAGACTTGTTTTGAAAAATTGTGCTCTTGTCAAGTCTATTTCTTTTAATATTATATTCTTTGTTTCATTTTCATTAAAACAGCTATTTCTTAGCATTGTATTTTTAAATAGAATATTTTTCATACTTGACATTGATAAATTAGTATAATTCATATTTGTATCTATAAAACCTATGTCATATAAGCCACTTTCAATAAAGTTGCAGCCTGTTAATTTGCAGTTATTAAATTCACATCTTATAAAACTACAATTATCAAAAGAAGTATTTGAAAAGTTGCAATTGTTAAACTGTATATCTATAAAAGTATCTTTTTCTAAATTACTACCCATAATTTCTGTATTGTTTATTATTGCTCTTTTTATTGTTATATCTGCAAGTTCTATGTTTTCTTTTTTATAATCTTCAATAATAATGTTTTCAATCTCTTCATCTTTTTGTATTTCTTCTATTAAATTTTCTATTTTATTTAAATTTTCTAATAGTATTTTTTGTGGTTTTAATATAGACATTATTTTACTCCAATCTATTTAGTTTTTAAGAATTATTTTAGGAATATATCATCATTTATTTTTAATACCATTCTCCTATAATGAGTTTTAAAGCCTAATCTTTCATATAAGTCTCTTGCTATATTCTCCCCCATTACTTCTAGTGACATATCTTTATCTTGTTTTTTTGCCATACCTATTATTTGATTTAATGCTATTGTTCCTATTCCCTTATTTCTATATTTTTCATCTATATAAAATCTATATAAATATAGTTCTTTCGGATAATTCTTTGTTCCTATAAAACCAACCATTTCATTATTAAACATAATTTTATAATATTCTTCATTTTCTTCAAAAGTTAGTTCTTCTGGTTTTATAATTCTTAATTGATATATTGGATCTACTGTATTGTGATGTTTCCATTCTTCTATAATCCATTTTCTAAAATAGTCATTGTTTTCTTTTTCTAATGTTACTTCTAATTTTTCCATTTTTGTTCTCCTTTTTTATATTTTATTATGGCCATAATATCATAAGAAACAAAAAAATCATAGACTTATATGATATAAAATCTATAATTTTTTTATAAATTATTTTATTATTATATTGAATTTGTTGGCATTATAATATTTAAAGGTATTTCTATACTTGGCTCATTTATCTCTGTACCTTGGATTCCATTTACTTTTTGATTATTATCATTCAATGCATGCATTTTTTCTCGTTCTTTTACTTCTTTATATTCTTTTCTTAGTTCTTCTATTTTTTCTTTACTGCAATATGTCTCCTTATGCCATTCATAAACTGCTACACCTCTTACAGCCCAACGTTCTACCAATACACGTTTTTCTCCTTTTACGTAAAAATTATCTCCTGTTTTTATTCCTCCTACATTTTCATATCCTCTTTTTTCCATATATTCTTCTATATTAAAATTACCATTCGCATAAATTGTTTTTGTTGGAATATTTCCTACTTCTACATATTCTTTCCCTAAAAACACAACTTCTATATATCCAACTGCTGCTCTTATTGGGTTCCATGTTTTGAGCTCACCTTTTGAAAATACTAATATATATAGTATTATAATTAATACTACAATTATAGTAGAGCTTATACCTATAACCTTTCCTACTTTTGTATTTTTTTCTTTTTCTTTTTGATTTAGTATTGTTAGTATTCTTGAATCTAGGTCTATTTCCTTTACATTTTCTCTTTGTCCATTTAAAAGTTCTATAATACTAACATTAAATATTTCAGATAGTGGTTTTAGCATAGCTATATCTGGGAACCCAATTCCTCTTTCCCATTTCGATATTGCTTTATCTGTTAAATTTAGTTTTTCTGCTAATTCCCTTTGTGTCATATTTTTTTCTTTTCTAAGTTCTTGTATGAATTTACCAAATTTTATATTATCCATTTTGTATCACTCCTTGATGTTATTTTATAACTATTTAGTAAAATATTCAATCGACTTTTGGTAGAGATTGGGTTATTCAATTGTTTTTAATATATTTTGTATAGAAAAAAATTCATTAAAGACTAGGTTGACAAAAGTGCTACCCACTATAAAGAAATATTTTTCTATTAAATACTAAGAAATTTTTGGATGCGTCCCAAAAATCTCCTTTGGTTAAAGGTCCGTCCCTAGCGTTCCTCTTCTATTTCTTCGAACTGGCTATTGTATAAGTCTGCGTAGAATCCGCCTTTTTGTAGTAGTTCTTCGTGTGAGCCTTGTTCTACTATATCTCCATGGTTCATTACTAGTATTAGGTCGGCATTTTTTATTGTTGATAGACGGTGGGCTATTATGAAACTAGTTCTGCCTTTCATTAGGTTATCCATTGCTGATTGTATTTGTAATTCTGTTCTTGTGTCTATCGAACTTGTTGCTTCATCTAATATTAGTATTTCTGGGTCGGCTAGTATTACTCTTGCTATTGTTAGCAATTGTTTTTGACCTGCTGATATATTACTTGTTTCTTCGTCTAGTATCATGTCATATGCCTGTGGCAGTGTTTTTATGAAGTGGTGTACGTGTGCTGCTTTTGCTGCTTCTATTACTTCTGTGTCTGTAGCATCTGGCTTACTGTAACGTATATTTTCTTTTATACTTCCTCCAAATAGCCATGTGTCTTGAAGTACCATTCCGAACATTTTTCTTAGGTCTTCTCGTTTAAAGTCTTTTATATTTATTCCATCTACTAATATTGCACCTTTGTTTACGTCATAAAAACGCATTAATAGTTTTACTATTGTGGTTTTCCCTGCTCCTGTTGGTCCTACTATTGCTATTTTTTGTCCGTCTTTAATTTTTGCGCTAAAATCGTTTATTATTATTTTGTCTTTATCATAACCAAATTGTACGTGATCAAATGTTACATTTCCTTTTAGACCTTTTATAGATTTTGGACTTTCTATATCTTTTGTTTCTTCTGGCTGTTCTAAAAATTCAAATACTCTTTCTGCTGCTGCGACCATTGCTTGTAACATACTTGATACTTGTGCTATTTGGTTTATTGGCTGTGTGAATTGTTTGTTATATTGTATAAATGATTGTATGTTTCCTACTGTAATTTTTCCTTGTATTGCTAAATACCCACCTAATATAGCTACCGCTACATAACCTACATTTCCTATAAAGTTCATTATTGGGTGTATTAGGCCTGATAGGAATTGAGATTTCCAAGCTGAAGAATATAGTTCATTATTTGCTTTTCTAAATTCTTCTAAGGCTTTCTCTTCTCCTCCAAATGCTTTTACTATTGTGTGCCCTCCATATACTTCTTCTACTTGACCATTTACGTGACCTAAGTAGTCTTGTTGTTTTTTAAAGTATTTTTGTGACTTTTCTACTATTATTTTTACTATTACTACTGTAACTGGTAATATTAGTAATGATATAAGTGTCATTTCTACACTTATTGATAGCATCATTATTAATATTCCTATTAATGTACATATTGCTGTTATTATTTGTGTAATACTTTGGTTTAAGTTTTGTGAGACTGTGTCTATATCGTTTGTAACAATTGATAGAACTTCGCCTTTTGTTTTTTTGTCAAAGTAACTCATTGGTAATTTGTTTATTTTTTTAGCTAGGTCATTACGTAAGTTATAAGTTAGTCTTTGTGATACCCCTGTCATTGTAAAACCTTGCACTAGTGAGAATAACGCACTTATTAGGTATAGAGTAAGCAGACTTAAAAGTATTGCCCCTATTTTACCAAAGTTTATTCCTTCTCCTCCTGATAATTTGCTTACTAAACCATTAAATATTTCTGTTGTTGCATTTCCTAATATTTTTGGTCCTACTATTGAAAATATTGTGCTTCCTATTGCAAAGATTATTACTATTGCTACTGCTATTTTATATTTTGATAAATAGTCTTTTATTAATTTTTTTGTAGTTCCTTTAAAATCTTTTGCTTTTTCTACTGTTTTTCCTGCGTGTCCCCTTCCGAGGTCCGCCCATTGGTCCTGGCATACTTAGTCCACCTCCTTACTGTTATTTCCATTTAGTTCTTCTTCTGATAATTGTGAAATTGCTATTTGTTTATATGTTTCACATGTTTTCATTAATTCTTCATGTGTTCCTTTTCCTACTACTTTTCCTTCTTCTAATACTACTATTTGCTCTGCATTCATTATTGTACTAATACGCTGTGCTACTATTATTACTGTTTTCCCTTTTACTTCTTTTGCTAAAGCGTCCCTTAGTGCCTTGTCTGTTTTTAAGTCTAATGCTGAAAAACTATCGTCAAATACTAATATTTCTGGTGATATTGCAATTGCTCTTGCTATTGATAAACGTTGTTTTTGACCTCCTGATACATTATTTCCTCCTTGTGCAATAGGAGAGTCGTATTTTTCTTCTTTTGCTAAAATAAATTCTTCTGCTTGTGCTATTTTAACTGCTTTTATCATATCTTCGTCACTCATTTCAGGATTTCCATATTTTATGTTTGATTTTATTGTTCCTGAAAATAGTATTCCTTTTTGAGGTACAAAACCTATTTTTTTCCTTAGTTCTTTTATAGGTACATCCTTTATGTTTGTGCCATCTATTAGAAGTTCTCCTCTGGTTACATCATAAAAACGTGGTAGTAAGTTTACTATTGTTGACTTTCCGCTTCCTGTACTTCCTATTATTGCTGTTGTTTCACCTGTTTTTGCTGTAAAGTTTATATCTGTTAGCATTTCTTCATCTGCATCTGGATATCTGAAACATACATTTTTAAATTCTACTAAACCTTTTTTATCTTCTTTAAATCTTTTTATTTTTTCTTTATTAGCTATGCTTAAGTCTTTTTCTAATACTTCATTAATACGTTTTGCTGATACTGCTGCACGTGGTAGCATAATTGATATCATTGAAATCATTAGGAAACTCATTACTATTTGCATTGTATATTGTATAAATGCCATCATGTCTCCAACTTGCATTATACCTTCATCAACTTTGTGGCCTCCTACCCATATTATAAGTAGCATTATAGAGTTCATTACAAACATTAATGCTGGCATCATTATACTCATGGCTCGGTTTACAAATATGTTTGCTTTCATTAGGTCTGTATTCGATTTATCAAAACGTTCTTCTTCTCTTTTACTTGTATTAAATGCTCTTATTACTGGAAGACCCGTTAATATTTCTCTTGATACTAAGTTTAGTTTATCTACTAATTCTTGTAATATTTTAAATTTTGGCATTGCTACTGTAAATAGTGTTAATACAACTCCTATAACACATAAAATAGCAAAACCTATAATCCATGCCATAGATGTATCACTGTTAGCAAGTACTCTTAAAAAGCCACCTACTCCTATAATTGGTGCATATACAACTACTCTAAATAGCATAGAAATTAAACCTTGTATTTGTTGAATATCGTTTGTACTTCTTGTTATTAATGACGCTGTTGAAAACTCTCTAAATTCTTTTGTAGAGAAATTCATTACTTTTTTGAATACTTTATCTCTTAAAGTTCTTCCTAAATTAGCTGCTACTCTAGAAGATAATAGCATAATTACAATTGCTGATATCATACTAATTAATGCAATTCCTAGCATTTGAAGACCTGACACAAAAATATATCCATTTTGAATTTTATCTGTATTTATTCCTATAGCTTTGTATTCTTCTTTTACGCTATTTATTGCTGCTTGTGCTAAAATTGAATCATTCATTCCATTTAGGCTTTCTTCTATCTTTTCGAACATAACATCAAACTGGTCTTGTGGCATTGCACCTAATAGTTCTAATAGGCTCATTTGATTCATTATTGCTGGCGGAATTGGTAGATTATCTCCATTTATTTCTTGTGCTATTTGCTCTATACCATTTTCTGCCCCAGTTTGCTCTTCTCTATTTGTTCCCATTGTAGGGGTCGCCGCCATCGGCGACCCGCTTATATTTTCTACTTGTTCACCATTGTATTCTTGCATCCCTTGCATAGTATTTATTAACTGTTCTTTTATTTTCTCCGCAGTTTGCTCATTTGTTACATTTGAAAGAATCATAAGTGGCTTTGCCATTAATGTTCCTAACTCATTTAGTTCGTCTTTACTTAATTCATTTATTATGTATAAATCTTCACTTTCTAGCGCTGGATATTTTTTCACATACTTATTAAATTCTTTTTCCTCTAAAGAATTCTTTGAAATTAATATATATTTACTTAAAATATTTTCATCATCTTTTGTAAAAATTAGAAGTTTATTCATTTGGCTTTTGCGAATTGCCTCAGGTACAGAATTTTCAATTCCCCCCTGTTGTATACCCACATTAACTATTTTAGAGGTATAGTCTGGAAGAGTTAAATCTGCCCATGCTTGCACACATAAAAGTAATACGATTATTGCAACTGATAATGCTGACTTTTTTAGATTTTTTAATATTTTAAACATTTTACTTTTTCCTTTCTGTTAATAATGTTGAAACAATTTAAGAAAGGTTACCCATTCACTATTGACAACATAAAATTTTCATCTTTGTATTATATTTTACATATTTTTAATTGTCAATGAAATAGGTGTAAATTTTGTGTGAATTCTAATGTTTTTTACAGTTAAATAGTAAAGTAACTTTATCAGTCTAAGAAAAAAGAGTCAATGAGGGAATCAATGACTCTTTTTTCTTATATTATATACAATACTGTTCTAAACCCATTAAAATAGTTACTACTTGTTCCTAAAAGATTCCCCGCACGCATAATTGCAGGTGTACTATTTGAAGTATTTACAAAACTTCCTCCACGAACAATTCTATTTGTTGCAAGTGTTTCTAAAGAACTTGAAATTACAGCACTTTCCTCTGTCCATTCATATAAATTTCCTGCTACATCATATAAATTATATGCCTTATTGTGTTCACTTGCTCCTGTTGTTAATAACTTATTACTATTATTCATTTTAGTTTTATTTTCCTCTATTTCTCCATATCCATATAATTTATTATCAGCTTTATTATATTCTGCTGTTTTTCCTGTATAATTAAATGTTTCACCTAATGCATAGTTTCCCCACGTTTTTGAGTCTGTTAAATTTTTAGTTTCATCTATACTTACTATTTTATTTAACATTACATCCCACTGAGTTCCTGTTATTAGTCCACTTTGTACACTGTGAGTAGTATACATTTTTTGTGCACTTGCCCATGAATTATTATAGTCTATAAAATTCCATGGTTCTCTTCCTGCTTTTGATATTGGTATTTTTGTACTATTATATTGTGTTGAACCTCCTACTAGTGTACTGCTTGTTGTTGATAATGCTGATTCAAATGCATTCTCTCCTGTAAATCCATCTTGGCTTGTTGGTAAGCCTGCCTCATATCTACCTACATAAAATCCTTCATACTTTTTTATTTGTGCTAATTCTAAAGTACTTATCTCTATTCCCCAGTAACAATCACTTACTCCGGATACATTCCCTTGTTTTCCATTTGCCCAATTTGTTTTATGATATTCACTTTGTGTACATGGTATAAATACAAATTGGTTTCCTTTTAATATATCTACAAATTTTCCATTTTCTACTTTTACTCCATTTGGTACATCTGATTCCCCTGCATACTTGTTTTTATCTTCCTTATTATCTGATATTACTACTCCACTTCCTAAGTTTCCTCCTACATAGTAAAAACCATATGGTATTGGAACTGTTTCTCCATTTCCTGCACTTACTGCATATACACTTGATACTTTTTTACTTGATATTACTTCTTGTCCTTTTTCATTTGTTACATATGCTGGTGTATATTTCTCCCATTTACTTGGAAGTTTAACTGTTGTTCCTGCTTGAGTTTCTTTTGTGTTTTCTGGCAAATTTTCTGTTACTCCAAGCTGTTTATATAATTCATTTAGCTCTTCTTCCTCTTTACTTTGTGCATTTAAATATTCATTTTTGGCATATTTTGCTTTTTTGAATAATCCATTTTCTCCTATACTTATATTTATTACTATTCCTGCTAATATTATTAGTAGAATTATTGTTATTACTAGTGATATTAATGTTATTGCAATATTTTCACTACTTAATATTTTTATACTATTTTTGTATTTATTAATATTAGCACATTTATTTTCTTTTTCATTTTTCACTTTTTTTATCATCTTTTGTTCCTCCTATTTCTTTATTATTTGTTACTTTGTATAAATTTATGTTACAACTTTCATTTTTGTTATTTTCATTATATTGGTTATACATCCAATAGTCAAGTATCCAGTATAAGTTTTATATACCATATTAAGTTAACAAAATTGTCAAAAAGCTCAGTCCCCATTGACATTTAATAAACAAACAAAAAGCGAAGATTTCTCCGCTTTTTGTTTCTAACTACATTGTTCGTTATTTTTAGCAAATTATAATTTACATTGCAAAAGTAACTAATTCTGCACATTTCTCAGAAGCTTTATAATCACCTTCGCTCCAGCCAGAAATATAATAATTTTCTATTTCACTAATAATATTCATAGTTTCATATAGTACCTTTGCATCATACTTTTGGTTATTTATTTTATCAATAGCCTTTGAAATATATGGTAAATTTATCAGTTCCATATACCCTTTATATTGTGGTACTTCATATTTGTCTTTTTCAAATCTGACTGTACAAAGTATATTACAAGTTTGGTTTGATTTACGCAACATAATATTGCTTATGCGATAATCTCCTTCTTCTTTATTAGAAGCTCCAAAGAGTCTTATCACTAATTTTCCTAATTCTTTTGCCTCTTTTCCTATTCTTTCCTCTTCTGCATTTTTTTCTGCATTTTCTTGTTCTTTTAGTTCCATTGTTTTTGAAATCCGTCTTTCATAAACATTTTGTGCCATTTTAATAATTTGTTCCATCTTGCTTCCTCCTTTTGTTGTTTATAATTTGCTATATTAAATTTTTAATAATAATATAATACTATATTTAACATAATTTTTCAAGTCTTTATAAAGTATTTCTTTTTAATTATTTACAAATATTCTTAATTGTTATAAAATGATATTATCAATTAGTAAGGAGTTTTTATATGGATAAATTTATTTCAAAAAATGAACAAGATACAATTAATTTTGCTAAAGATTTTGCTAAAAATTTAAAAAAGCGGTGATATTGTTGTTTTAAGTGGTGAACTTGGGTCACGGTAAAACCAAATTTACCCAAGGAGTTTTAGATTTTTTTGGTGTTGGTGATGAAATTTCTAGCCCTACTTTTACTGTTGTAAATGAGCATCATACTGAAAATATGAATATTTATCATTTTGATGTTTACCGTTTAGATGATGTTGATGAGTTTTATGCTATTGGTGGAGAAGAATATTTTGAAAATGGTATTTGTCTTATTGAATGGGGTGAAATTATTGAAAGCATTCTTCCTAAAAACTATACTAAAATTACTTTTAGGAAAAGTGATGATAATCCTGATTATAGGGAGTTGCATATTGAATTTTTTTAATATGTATAACACTATACAATAAAAAACAAGAATAAAATTTTCTAAGCTCATTCTTCGCTAAGAAAATCTAATTCTTCCATAACTATCTTCTTAGGAAACTCACCGCTATCGCGGATGACTTTCCTAAGAAGATAAAAAATTGCAAAAGTCAAACGACTTTTGCATAGTTTACTACATTTTCTCAAATCACTTTTTGTGTCTTTCTTACATTTTTTTAAGATAATTTTGTTTTTTACTCACTTATATTCATTCTTAATTTTAATATTCTTTCTCTATAATCATCTATCTCTTTTTTCAATTGCAATATTTGCCTATCATATAGTCTATGTAAGGCTTTTACATCTTCTTCTGGTAGTTCTTCTTCTGTTACTATATCATCTGCGATTAATGCTTGTAGTTTTAATAGTCTTTTTTCTTCATCATCTGCTTGTATTTTTACATTATTAATAAAAGTGTTTTCCTTTTTATTTTCTTGCACTTCTACATTTTCTACTTTCTCTTTTTTAGAAAATAATTTTTTGAAGAAATTTTTAATTCTATCTATTATACTTAACCTTACTATTGTAAGTTCATTTGTACTATTTTTATCCATTTAGGATGCCTCCAATTATCTTTCATAATCATTTGTGTGTTTCTTTTTTTCATCTTCATATAATATTTTTTGTATCCTTAGGTTTCTTTCTAACCTACCTACTAAATTAGATTTTTCTTTTATAGAAAGAGTGTTTAACAACTCTTGATTTATATCTTCTATATCCATAACCATTCTCCTTTTTGTACTATATAAAATACCATATTTTACCTATATTTTCAACGAATTATTATAATGTAATGTAAAAATAATATTTGTGTAACATTTGTAATATTATTGTAATCTTTTCTTTATCTAAAAATGTTTACAAACTTTGTATATTAATGTAGAATATTGACTAAGAAAAGAGGGAATTATTTTGAAAATTTTAAGTATTGATACTTCTTCTAAAATTTGCTCTGTTGCTGTTTTAGAAGATAATAATGTAATTATTGAAAAAAATATTGATGATAGCCTTACACATTCACAAAAACTAATGCCTATGATTGATAATATTTTAAATGAATTAAATATGAAACTTACTGATTTTGATTTATTTAGCTGTAGTGTTGGACCTGGTTCCTTTACAGGAGTTCGTATTGGGGTTTCTACTGTTAAGGCTTTTTGTGATGTTACAAATGTTCCTGTTACTTCTGTTAGTTCCTTAGAAGGTTTGGCTTATAATACTCTAAGTTCAAATATTGAAAGTAATTCAACTATTGTATGTTCTTTAATTGATGCTAAAAATGATAATGTTTATTGTGGCGTTTTTAAAAATGAAAGTGATGAATTTGTTCAGTTAGAGGATTTATGTGCTAAAAATATTAATGAAGTATTAAACCTTTTAGATAAATATTCTTCATCTAGTATTTTATTTGTTGGTGATGGTGCTGTTTGTCATAAAAGTTTAATTTTAGACAAATTTCGTAACTCATTATTTGTAGAAGATGAACTTAATAAACAAACTTCAGTTAGCATTGGAATAGCTGGTTTTAATAAATATAATAAAGGAATTTATGGAGATTCAAATTCACTTTCTCCATTGTATTTAAGGAAATCACAGGCTGAAAGGGCTTTGGAGGGTGAAAATTAAGAATAACAGTAGTGTTTTTACTATTTGCAGTTAATATTTAAATAGATGTAAAATATAACAAAAATAATTTACCCCAAAATAACCTGGTCCTTTTGGGGTAAATAGGAGAAAAGGATATGTTTGATTTAACTAAAATGGTAATTCACACCATGCATGTTTCGGATTTGGATGAAATTAAAGAAAATTTGGCTGAAAGTTTTGATAATTTTTGGAGTTATGAAATATTTAAGGAAGAACTTGTAAATAATAATTCTAGTTATTTAGTAGCTCGTTATGATGATGAAATTGTTTGCTATGGTGGAATTAAAATTGTTTTGGATATAGCTGATGTTATGAATATTGTAACTAGAAAAGATAAAAGAAATATGGGATTTGCAAAATTTATTTTGAATGAGTTAATTAATATTGCTAAAGAAGAAAAATGCAATAGTATTACATTAGAAGTAAATGAAAATAATAAGCCTGCTATTCATTTATATGAGCAATTTGATTTTAAGCAGGTTGGTTTTAGGAAAAAATATTATGATGGTATAGATAATGCAATTTTAATGACACTGGAATTATAATTCTATACCTTCATGTAAATATTTATAAATTGAAATGTTATGTAGGGGCGATTATATCAAATTTTGATGTATTATGATACAGTAATAATATGCGGGTCGCCGATGGCGGCGACCCCTACAATGTAAATACATTGAATTAATATATGAAATTAAAGGAGAAAAAACAAATGAAAAAAAATGAATTATCTTATAAAGATTTAAAAAGGATATGTAACCCAGATGTATTTAAATTTGAAGATACTTCTGAGCTTGAAGGTATTGACTCTGGTATTGGTCAAGATAGAGGTATTAAAGCTTTAGAGTTTGGCGTTAATGTAGATGTTAAAGGTTATAACATTTATTTAGAGGGGCCTAGTGGTGTTGGTAAAACTATGTATGCCAAAAACTATTTAGATAAAATTTCTAAAAAGAAAAAAGTTCCTTCTGACTGGTGTTATATTTATAATTTTGAAAACCCTAATGAACCTATTGCAGTTTCTCTTCCAGCAGGTCAAGGTAAAGAGTTTGAAGAAAATATGAATTTATTTATTAAAGATATTCGCAAGGATATTAAAAATACTTTTAATAATGATGATTTTGAAAAAGAGAAAACTTTAATTAAACAGGAATTTGAAGAAAAAAGGTCATACCTATTAGATAAATTAAATGAAGAGTCTGAAAAACATGGTTTCCAAGTTAAATCTGCTCAAAATGGTATTTATATGATGCCTATTATTGATGGTAAAACAATTGAAGAGGAAGAATTTGAAAAATTAGATGATACTATAAAAAAACAATTTGAAGAAAAATCTGTAATTGTTCAAGAGCAAGTAATGGAAGCTATTGGTAAGATAAAAGAAATTGAAAGAGCTTCTGATAAAAAAATTGAAGAATGGCAAGCAAACATTGCCCTACTTACTGTTAACTCACATATTAACTATATAAAAAATAAATATAAAAGAAATAAAAAAATTAATAAATTCCTTACAGATGTTAAACAAGATATATTAAAAAATATTTCAATTTTTGTAGGTGAAGAAGTTCCATCAGGTTCTACTCAAGGTCCTGCTAAAGAGCCTCCTAAACCATGGCTTAACTACCGTGTTAATTTATTTGTAGATAATAGTAATTTAGAAGGTGCTCCAGTTATTATGGACTCTAACTATTCTTACCACAATATATTTGGCAAATTAGAATACGAAAATTATTATGGTGCTTTAAAAACTGATTATACTATGTTAAAGCCTGGTCTTCTTCATATTGCAAATGGTGGATACATTATATTTCAAGCTAAAGACCTAATTGCAAATGGAATTTGTTATGAAGCATTAAAAAAAGCTCTTCGTATTAAGGAAATTTCTATAGAAAATACAGCAGACCAACGTTCTTCAATGGTTATGGTTTCTTTAAAACCTGAACCTATTCCATTAGATGTTAAAGTTTTAGTTGTCGGAAATGATCAAATTTATCAAACACTTTTAGCTATGGATAGTGATTTTAGAAAACTATTTAAAATAAAAGTTGAATTTGAAGAAAATGCTCCTATTACAACTGAAAATGTAAATAAACTTGCAAAATTTATTCATGGTTTTTGTGAGCAAGAAGAACTTCCGCATTTAGATAGAGGTGCTGTTGCTAAAGTTGTAGAATATGCCTCAAAAATTGCTGATGACAGAGATAAAATATCTACAAGGTTTACTGATATTGGCCAAGTTATTGGTGAAGCTGCCACTTGGGCTAAAATGGATAGAAAAAAAGTAGTAACATCAGAATATATTGATATTGCTTTAAAACAAAGAGTAGAAAGAGTTAAAAAATATGATTCTAGGTATATGGAAATGATTGAGCAAAATACTCTTTTAATTGATACTAAAGGAGCAAGAAAAGGTCAAATTAATGGTTTAACAATAATGACAATTGGAGATTATACTTTTGGAAAACCTGTAAAAATAACTGCTAACACATATTTACGGCAAAACTGGTGTTGTAAATATAGAAAGAGAAGTTGAACTTTCAGGTTCTTCACATTCAAAAGGGGTGTTAATTTTAAGTGGTTATTTAGGTGAAATGTTTGCACAAGAAATTCCTCTATCCCTTACAGCAAGTATATGTTTTGAACAATTATATAATGGTGTAGATGGTGATAGTGCTTCAAGTACAGAGTTATATGCCATACTTTCAAGTTTGTCTGGAATACCAATTAATCAAACTTTAGCTGTAACTGGATCTGTAAATCAAAAAGGCGAAATACAACCTATTGGTGGAGTTAATGATAAAATAGAAGGTTTTTACCAAGTTTGTAAATTACGTGGTTTAGATGGTTCTAATGGTGTTATAATTCCTATTCAGAATGTTAACAATTTGAGCCTTTCTGATGAAATAATTGAAGATGTAAAAAATGGTAAATTTCATATTTATGCTATTTCTACAATTGATGAAGGTATCGAAATATTAACAGGAGTACCTGCTGGTAAAAAAGATGCAAATGGCAAATTCCCTGCTGGTTCTATAAATTATTTGGTACAAGAGAAACTCAAGAAATATGCTAGTTTTAGCAAAGATTTGTAAAAAGTCAAAGGGAATGTAAAAAGGAAAGTTTTGGAACACGTTCAAAACTTTCCTTTTTTTACATTCCCTTTATTTACAGATAATTTGTTTCATTTCTTATCCTATAATACTCTCCCCATAAAATAGCTTGTGGTATATAGGTATAATAAAAATCACTTTAATATTCAATTTATTTATGCTCTTGCTTTTCTAAAGAAAAATATTTTGTAAAATCCTCTTTTTTTATACTTTTTTCTATACAAGAGTTTTTTTCTGTTAAGTATTTTTTAGGCACTGTATTATTTTTCTCTATTAAATATGGTCTAGTTGGGTAACAAATTACTACATTCTGCCCTTCTTTAATTGCATAAAAATTGAATGTTTCTATTTTGTAATTAGCAATTTTTTCTGTATTCCATGGTAAATATCTGGCATATACCCTTTTATAAAAGTTTTCTTTAAGGTTTTCATCTACTAACTTTATACTTTCTTGTATTTTTAGCTTAATACTATTTTTAAAATTCTGATATATAATAGCTTGAATTGCTACTAGTATTACCGCTATAAAAGTATAATGTGCCATTACAAAAGTAGCTATTGTTAATATAAAAAATATTATCATTGTACATTTTGGAATTTCCATTAACTTCTTGTTAAATTTCTTAAAAATTACTTTTTGTTTGCAAAAAACTAATAGTCTTATTATTATATAAGTTCCTATAGTTGCTATAATATAATTAGGTAGTAGTATTATTGTTTCTAAAATTAATGCCACCTCAAATAGTATAAGCATTGTATAACATACTATTTTTGGTATCCTATCTTCTTGCCGTAACCACTGTGTAACTCTTTCTAGCATATCTTCTACTTTCTTCATTTTCTTACCTCCTAAATTATTAGTTGTAATTAGTATGTCAAATTATGTAAATATTGTAACATTTTTTGCTTTATTTTTCAATACTTCTAACTAAAAAAACTTATTACTATAACAATTAAGGTATATATTATTACTTTTATAATACTACTATTTATTAATAAAAAATTATATGCTGGTATACCTATTTTATTAATTTTATCATATGTATTGGTAAGTTCTATTATTTCTTCTATGTTAGCTATTTCATTTTCTTTTATATATTCTTTCATGTAATCTTCTGCTATATATTTTGCTCTTGTCATTGCATCTGTTTCTAGAAATGACCTAATTATATAGTATATTACACCCATTAGCAACAAAATTATTATTTGTAAGTTATAGTTTGTGAAAACCTTACATATTGTAAGTATTATTGAAATAACAAAATATAGTAAGTAGATGTTTGAATAGTAAAAATTAAAAAGTAGCATTCGCTTGCTTTGAGTAGAGTGTATACATTCATGTGCTATTGTTTGAATTCTAGTATATGTATCTTTTATATTTGCTATAAATATAGTGTTTGAAATTGCTACATATAGGCTTGTTTTATTTTCTTTGTCTTCATTTTGTTTTATTGTAACTTTTTCATTTTTTAGTTTTTTTAAAATGCTTCTACATATTTCTTCATTTTCTGGGAATTTACTTACTAATTCATCTAATTTTTCATTTTGGGCTGATTCTTTTATTTTTTTTATATTAACTCCTAGTGCAAAATATAATATTGCTATTGTTGTTATACATCCTATTAAAATAAATATGTGTTCCATATTCTTCCTCCTTTTTTTATTTATATATTAAACTGTTTAATTATCTTAATATGTATTGTAGGGGTCGCCGCCTTCGGCGACCCGCAAATACATCTTATTATATCAAAACAGAATATATTTCTAGAATTGGGTCGCCGAAGGCAGCGACCCCTACAATCTATTTTTCTATTTTTAACTTTTGCTTTCCAACTTCCAACTTCAAAACAAAAAGCCACAATTTTACTTTTTGTGACTTTTTTCGACATTTATAGTAGTACATCTTGTACTGCTTCTGCTATTATTTTATTTACATCTGCTATCATTACATTGAATTTTACTTCTAAATCAAAATATTCTTTTATTTCTTTTTCCCCTATTAGTATTGCATACATTTCTTGAAGCTTTTTGTTCTTTTCCTCTCCTGCTTCTTTTCCTTGAATAGCTAATACTTGTACATCATATCTTAATTTTTCGAATTCATCTATTTTTTGTTTTAGTTCTGGATTATTATCTATTTTTTGTTTTGCTTCTCTGTATTGTTTATATTCTTCTGAACTCTTTATTTCTCCTGCTAATTTGTTTGCTGTATCATAAACGTTCATTATTATCAATCCTTTCGTATTTTTATATTAATTTATTTGTAGTGGCGACTATTTCTTAACTCTTCGAGCGATAGCGAGTTAAAAGATAAGTTATGAGTTAGTGTAACGTCGGCTCTTTCTACGAAAATTCCCTAGACTTGCATATTTTATTTAAGTATTCGTTTTAACGTAGATAGCAGACGTCGCTCTCCCCTGCATCTATAAAATTATTCACTATTCATTATTCACTACGCATTTATGCACTTACGCATACGCATGTTTTGACTTAAATGCCAACAAATTCGTTATTTCACTATCAGTGTTTTTAGCTTTTTTAGTCTTTTGAGCTTGTTCTTGCTCAATTTGCCTTGCTTGCTTTTCTGCCATTGTTTGGCATATTGCCTTTTGATATACAAAGTGTGTGTCTTGTGCTATTTTGTTCCAGTTATATTCTTGCTTTACCTTTGATTTTGCATTTTTTGCAATACTACTACATAATTGATGGTCATATAATAATGTTAATATTGAATCTGCTACCGAGTTTGAATTTCCTGCATAACTTTTCATTCCATTTACTTTATGCTCTACTATTTCATTTAGTCCTCCTACATCTGATACTACTGTAGGTACTCCTGCTAGCATTGCTTCTAATGCTACTATTCCAAATGGCTCGTATGTACTTGGAAATACTGCTATGTCACTACATTTGTACATTTTTTGCACTTGCTTTGAGTTTAAGTACCCTGTAAAGTATACTTTATTTCCTATTCCCATCCTCTCTGCTTGTGATTTTAGCTCTTCTAACATTCCACCTTTTCCTGCTATTATAAGTTTTGCATCATTATATCCATTTAATATTTTTGGCATGGCTGAAATTAAGTGTTGTATTCCTTTTTCATATACTAAGCGACCCATATACAATATTATTTTTTCATTATCTGAAGCATATTGTCTTCTAAATTCGTAGTCTCGTTCTATTCCATTAAAATTAGTTATATTTATTCCATTTGGTACTACATTTATTTTGTCAAATGGTAAACCAAATAGATTCTGAACATGACCTTTCATAAAGTTACTATTTACTATAACTTCTGTTGATTCATATGTAAGCATCCATTCTGTATCATTAATATACCTTTGTGTTTCATCATGTATTCCACTATTTCTTCCACTTTCTGTTGCATGTATGGTTGATATTATTGGTATTTCATATGCATGTTTTAATGTTTTTGCACTATTTGCTACTAACCAGTCATGTGCATGTATAACATCAAATTTGCCTTCTTTTGCAATTATTTCAGATGCCTTTGCTACCATGTTAAAGTTTAATTGCATAATCCATTCTATAAAGTTGTTAGCTTTTATCATATAATTATCAACTCTATATACTTTTACACCTTTATCATCTTCATAATATGGTGTATTTCCTTCTCTATAGGTTACTACTGTTACTTCATGACCATCTTTTATTAGTCTTTTTGATAAGTCATGTACTACTCTTGCAATTCCTCCTACTATTCTTGGTGGATATTCCCAAGTTAGCATTAATATTTTCATATTTTAATAGCTCCTTTCAGCTTTTGTTTTCTTTTGTTTTTAGTTAGAACTATTGTATACAACTTTTTGATAAATGTAAACATTTTTTGACATTTTTATATATTTTTTATTAATTTTGCCATTATAAAGAATAAAAGTAGCTTTTCCACATTGACGAGTACTAATCTCGTCCCCCTACAATTTAAAATCGATTTTTACTATACTATAAAAAAATTAGAGGCAGTAAAAAAGTAAGTCAAAGGGCGCGCGAGGGAATTGGCAAAAGGGACGGGGGAAATTGACACATCTTTAAAAGATAAAGTGTGTCAATTTCCCCCGTCCCTTTTGCCAATTCCCTCGCGCGCCCTTTGACTTACTTTTTTATAGCCTCTAATTAAGGAATATTATTAATATTAAGAGTTCAAAATATCTAAACTCCAAATTAGCCAAGCACATCCTTTTTCTTCATCTTCCGTTGAAGCAAAGTGTACTCCAATTAACTCATTATTTTGGATAATTGGAGAACCGCTTGTTCCTTCACAAAACTTTATCTCCGAAGAAGAATAAAAGAACATATTCTGGTCTTCTTTAAATGCCTCAACGCTGATAGAATATTTCTTTATATTTCCTTCATCATCTCTTCCCAGTATAAATGCTTCTCCTAAATGAGCACTTTTTGCTATTGGAATAGTTTGGTATTCTCTAATACTTCTCCGTTTTTCGGCAATTACTCCATCTTCTGTATTAGATATTACCTCTCCTATTAAATTAGATACATCAATATCATTATTAGTTGCATCAACTTTAACAACAAAACTTCCAACTGGCTGACGCACTAGATGACCCATTAAATAAAGTTTTTCATCTGTTTCAAATGTTACTATTCCTCTTACTGCTGACGTCTCTGAAACTATTAAGACATTTTCGCTTAATAATGTAACTTTATCTATTGTTGTAGTAGTACTTTTAACTCTTTCAGGACTTTCTTTAACAAGCCTTTCATATTGTGTTGTTTTTGTACTACAGCCAGTAATAGAAAAAAGTATAAATAACATAATGCCTAATAATACTACTCTCCGTTTCATAAAAAAACTCCCTTTATTAATTTTTAATATACCTTATACTATGTTTCTTTGAATCACCGAACATCTCTGTTGAGCTTTTTTAAATTAAGTAATTCAACATTTGACGTAGAAAAAAATCTGATTATTGGAATATTGTTAAGTTTAGTATAAAGTCTTACCACTTCATCAGAAGTCAAGTCAGTTATTTCATCCCAAAAGTCACTTTCCTTATAATAAAGTACAATTGCGTCATATATGACATCTATTGCTCTTTTCATATTTTCTCCTGCAATTTCATATACTTTTGGAAACTCTCCCTCTATATCAGGGCAAATAAATAGCTGACCATGCTCATGATCCTCATCATGAATGAAATCCTCATCTGATAAATGTAACTCATCAAATTCATTTTTTAATTTTTCTAAGTCACAATTATTCGTTCCATAATAATAGTCATTTTTTAAATTATTCAATAATTCAATTTTTTCTTGAAATGTCATATTATACCTCCAAAAATCATCTGAAGGTTTTACACAGCCCCTCCAGAAAAAATGATTAATTTCTTCTGTACTTTGCTGTGTAAAGTACAATAGATTAAATTAATTATAGCATATTTTTATTGGCAAAGCAATACTACAATTTTTAGATTTATTTATTGATTTATACTTTTTTACTGAGTTTTTCTTATTTTCGATGTGTTGTTTCCATGCAATTTTTGCTACATACACTCTTTTTGCTTTTCTACATTCTTTATAATTCATACAATCATTACATACTCTTTTCTTTCCTCTTAGTCTTTCACATGTTACTTGTGGATCATATTCATTACAGTTTTCCACAGCTATTTTACACCCTTTACAACTTGAGCAATATCCTATATTCATATTATTACCACATATTTTTGTTTTTGTACAGCTATTATAGTTCCCACATACAGCACAATCCTTTTGCGCTTTTGTTATTATTGAAAAATTTTTTATTTCTTTTTGTATCGTACTTGCGTCCCTTTCAATCTCTTCTGCTATCTGCGTTGCACTATATCCTTCATTTAATAATGTTTCTATTTTTGATAATTCAAATTCATCTAAGGGTTTATTTTTTTTATTTTCTGTTGTATAATCTATTTGACACATAAATTGACCTCCTTATTGTTTTGTAGCTAAAACAATTTTATATTATTGGTCTTTATGTGTCAATTTTTTTATTTTCTTCTGGTAATTTATTCCATCTAAACGGATTTCCTAACTTTAATTAAATCATTAAAATTTACAAATTAATAATTTTTTCTATAATTTCCATATCTTCAATTCTATTAATTGCAAAGCATTTCTTTCATAAGTCCTTTATTGAAGCTCCTAGATGATACATTTCTTTGCCGTCTATTATAATAAACCTATCATGAAATTTATTTGTTTTAGCAACTTTAAGAATAGGTTATTATTTATTAATTTTTTTAATGTATAATTTTTCAATATTACTTTTGTCTGATGTTAGAATAACTACTTACACATTGTTTTTCTTTTTAGCTAACATTTTCAGAACACTATCATCAATATAGTTATCTATAATTAAAATCTTGTTATTTGCTTTTTTTATAATGTCTACAATAATGCTATATGCGTCATATATTTGACCATCAAAAAATATCCTTTGTTTGATATTTTCTTCCAGTTGTAATTGATCAAATATTATATCGAATTTTTTATCTTGCTCAATGAATTTTTTGTCCATTTTATTTTCAATAGTAACTACTTTTTCAAATAAACTCTTATTTGCATTTATGAATTTTCTCATTTCCACAAATGCGTCCATTATTTTAATACTAACTTGTATAGCAACTTCACTCTTTAATATTCCAGACAACATAGCTATTCCTTGCTCTGTAAAAACATATGGCAAATATTTTTTGCTTCTATATTTATTATCTTCTAATTTTGAGGTGGTCACAATTTGTGACCACATAATTTCTAATTCTTTTTCTGTTAATTGAAAACAAAATCTTTCTGGAAATCTATCTATATTTCTTTTTACAGCTTGATTAACTTTTTTAGTTTCATAATTATATAGCATTGCAACATCACTATCTAGCATGACTTGTTT
>JAAVYV010000018.1 GCA_022791325.1 Clostridia bacterium | reverse complement strand
CAAAAACCAGAAGTTTGGGAGGTAAAATAATATGGCTAAAGCAAAATCAGTAAAAAATGTATTTTATGGTACAGGTAGAAGAAAAAAATCAATCGCTAGAGTTAGATTAGTAGAAGGTTCTGGCGTAGTTACAATAAATGGTAAAAGTATTGATGAATATTTTGGTACAGAAGTTTTAAAAACTCTAGTAAGACAACCCTTAACTGCTACTAACACATCAGCTAAATACGATGTTATTGCTAAAGTTGTTGGTGGAGGTTTCACAGGTCAAGCTGGAGCAATCCGTCATGGTATAGCAAGAGCATTAAATGAAGCTAATAGCGAATTCAGACCTACTTTAAAATCAAATGGATACTTAACAAGAGATCCACGTATGAAAGAAAGAAAAAAATACGGTCTTAAAAAAGCTAGAAAAGCTCCACAATTCTCAAAAAGATAAAAAATTGCCCTTTTGGGCAGAATGTCAAAAATTTATATACAAAGCGGTAATCATTGGTATTACTGCTTTTCTTTTATTTTAGCAAAGGTTATTAAAAGCTAATAAAAGCTTTCAAAAACTACTGCGTAATATACAAATTATATATTACTTATCTTTGTTTATTTTCTTCTTGCTTAATCTTTAATTTTAGCCTTTCAACATTTCTTTTTCTCGCAGTCATCTCTTCTACAAAATTTTCAACTTTTTCCTTTGTTGGCATTTCTTGTCTAATTCTAATACTAGCTATATTATATTCATATGTTTTCTTTAATGCACTTTCTAATACATCTACTAATATACCACATTTCTCAACAGCAAAAGTATCACTATCTACCTCATCTTCAATAACTCTTTCCTTATTTTTTATTCCTTTTTGTTTTTCACTAAAGCAATGACCTAATTCATGGCAATAAATGGCTTTCCTTTCTTCTGCATTTAATTTCATGTCCAATAATATTCCCTTATCTCTAAAAATTAGAGCTATGCCATCTATCAATTTTACGCAACATGTCATAGTGCCATTTTGTTGTGTAATATCAGCATAAATTGCATCAAATCCCATAAACCTCATTATATCAGTAGAAATAATAGCTTTAATATCTCCCATTGCTAATTGAGTACCTCTTTTTAGCTTATATCTATTTAACATATAATATCACCTGCTTATCTTTAATTATATCAAAAAATGCTTGATAAATCAATTTTTTTAGGACTTTCTACAACAAAGACCATTCCATTCTGACCTGCAAAATATTCTTAGATTGTTATTTATTATGTTATTTATTATTGACAATACTAAATTTACATTATATAATATATATGTAAACTTAGTAGAAATTACCAAACAAGGAGGTAGCGAAATGAACTTTTTAGTCATAATCTGTGTTGTTGGTTTAGTTGGTGGCAGTGCAATTGCACGGTATTTTGAAAAGAAACACTTTAATAGAGGTATTTGCCCATTATGCAATGGGAAATTGCATAACTTCGATACGGATAGTCAAGGTGGCAGAGGATATATTTGCGAGCATTGTAGTTACACTACTTGGGTTTCTTACAATGTTGACAATAATTATATTGATAAAACATTATAAATTGGGCTGTAAAAAAGGAAAGATTTTGGACGCGTTCAAAACTTTCCTTTTTTTATAGCTCAATTTTAATGTTACTTATTTTCTTCTAAAAATTCACTTAAATTCTTAGCAAAAATTACTTTTATTATGTGCATTTCTCCTTCATTTACTATTTCTGTTCTTGTATACTTATGCACTACTGCATCTACTACTTCTATTTCTGAGTAGACTTCTTTTTCTACTTCAGCTTTTATTGAAATTGATGTGTTTTCTTCTAATATTTTTGTTATCCATTTTAATATTGGATAAACATTATAGTAATACCAATGTTCTTCATTACTAGAAAATAAAAATTCTGCAACTTTTTTGTCAAATTCTGCATTCATTGTTTTATATTGAATCCTTAGTGTTGCATTAGATGAATATGACTTTAATTCTGCTTCTGTAGTGTTTTTTTCATTGTTATAATAAAAGTTCACTATTTCATCACTATTTGTTCCATCTTCTTTTAACTTTAATAAGCCTGTTTCTATTAAATTTATTCTTTCTGTAGTAATTTGTAAAGTAAATTCTCTATCTATTAGTGGTTCTATTTTACTATTTCTTCTTCCTATTATATAAGTATTTAGTTTATCATAACTATATAAAGTAATTATGATATAATATCTTTTTCCTTTATTATCTGTAAAATTTATATCTAGACTACTTCCTGTACTATAAGCATAGTCAATTTCAATAGGTAATATAATTTCTCTTATTGGAATTAGTAAATTTTTAAATTTCTTTATTGTAATTTGCTTGCCTATTTCCTTATATCTTTTTAATTTACTAGTCCAATTGGACATAAATTTTTTTACATGCTCTTTTCCTTCTTTAAAAATAACATCTTCATAGAATTCGTCTTTTTGCATTTTTGGTATTTCTATTTCAAATTTCATATTCTCTCCTCCTTGCAATTGCAAAATGAGTTATTATAATAGTTTCTCGATTATTTTATCATAATTATGTTACTTTTGTCAATTATAATAAGGCAATTGTTTAAAAACTTCTACCTATTGATAATACTCAATTCTCATTTTTAAACTATTGCCTTATTATTTTAATTTTCTTCAAATCTTTTATCCTATATCTTTATTTAATCCATCCCATAGTACAATATCATTTTCTTGTAGGCTTTTCTTTACATCTATTATACGTTGATTTGCTGAACCTCTAAATTGTAGTTTTGGATCTTTTAGTTCTTCTACAAATCTTCCATCTACTATATAGTCTATATTTTCTAACATTTCCTTTGTTGTTTCCCTATGTTCTTCTTTTACCATTTGACCTAATATTTGCTTGTCAAATGTGAAGCCTGTATAACACCATATTTTTTTGTCTGGATAGGTTTGTTTTACTTTTTTTACTAGTGGAGCTAAACCTTCTTGGTTTGTTTTTTCAAATGGTTCTCCTCCTAATAGGCTTAAGCCTGTTATATATTCTGGCTTTAAGTCTTCTATTATTTGTTCTTCTTGTTTTTCTGTAAATTTCTCTCCATAGCTAAAGTCCCATGCTTCCCTGTTAAAGCAGTTTTTGCAGTGATGATTACATCCACTTACAAATAGTGATACTCTTACTCCTGGTCCATTGGCTACATCACATTTTCTTATTTTTGCGTAGTTCATTTAATTAGCCTCCTTCGTCAGTTGGAAGTTGGAGGTTAGAGGTTAGATTATAGGGTTATCTCTTCAAAGTATTTACCCTACTTCCAACTTCTAACTTCTAACTTCTAATTATAAATGTAATACCCTTGATTTTATCTCTTTTGTTTTTCCTTCATTCCAGAAGTTTTCTCCTAAATATCCACATGTTCTTCTTGTTACATTCATTTTGTTTTTGTCTTTGTTTCCACAGTTTGGGCATTCCCATTCTATATTGTCATTTATTATTATTTCTCCATCGAAACCGCATACATGGCAGTAGTCTGATTTTGTATTAAATTCTGCGTATTGTATATTTTCATATATGAATTTTACTAGGTCTTCTAGTGCTTTTAAGTTGTGCCTCATATTTGGTATTTCTACATATGATATTGCTCCTCCTGATGATATTTGTTGAAATTCACTTTCAAATGTTAATTTTGAAAATGCATCTATCTCTTCTCTAACATCTACATGGTAAGAGTTTGTATAATATCCTTTGTCTGTTATGTCTTTTATTTCTCCAAATCTTTCTTTATCTATTTTTGCAAATCTGTAACATAGGCTTTCTGCTGGTGTTCCATATAGTGCAAAACCTAATCCTGTTTCTTTTTTCCATCTATCTGTTGTTTCTCTTAAATGTTTCATTACTTTTATTGCGAAGTCATGTCCTTCCTCAGTTGTATGTGACACTCCTTTTATTAATTTTGTTAATTCATATATTCCTATATATCCTAATGAAATTGTTGAATAACAACTATTTAATAAGTCATCTATTTTCTCTCCTGATCCCATACGTGTTATTGCCCCATACCTCCAATGAATTGGTGATGTATCAGAAAGTGTTCCTAATAGTGCATAATGTCTACACATTAATGCTTCTTTGCATAATTCTAGTCTTTCGTCTAATATTTTCCAGAATTTTTCTTCGTCTCCATCTGCTACTATTCCTACTTGTGGTAAGTTTATACTTACTACACCTTGGTTGAATCTTCCTTCAAATACATATTCTCCTTTTTCATTTTTCCATGGTGCTAAGAAACTTCTACATCCCATTGGGCTAAATACGTTTCCTTCATAGTTTTCACGCATTTTTTTAGCTGAAATGTAGTCTGGGTATAACCTTTTTGCTGAACATTTTACTGCTAATTTTGTTAAATAATCATATTTACCACCTTTTAGACAATTATGTTCATCTAGCACATATATTAATTTTGGGAATGCTGGTGTTACATATACACCTTTTTCATTTTTTATTCCTCTATATCTTTGATTTAAGATTTCTTCTATAATCATAGCATTTTCTTCTATGTATGGGTCATCTTGTTTTAAGTTTAAAAATAATGTTACGAATGGTGATTGACCATTTGTTGTCATTAATGTATTTATTTGATATTGAATTGTCTGAACTCCTGCTGAAATTTCTTTTTTTAGTCTGTATCTGGCTATTCTTTCTAGTTCTTTTTCTTTTAGTTCTTTTCCAAATTCATTCCTTAATTCTTCTAAAAATTTTTCATAACTACTTCTTACATATTTTCCTAAGTGACTTACATCTACTGATTGTCCACCATATTGATTTGACGCTACTGCTGCTATTATTTGTGTCATAACTGTACATGCTACTTGAAAACTCTTTGGCTTTTCTATAAGTTTAGCATTCATAACTGTTCCATTGTCTAACATATCTCCTATATTTATTAAGCAACAGTTAAATATTGGTTGCAAGAAATAATCCATATCATGGAAATGAAGGATTCCTTCTTCGTGTGCTTTTGTTATTTTTTCAGGTAATAAAATTCTTTTTGTTAAGTCTTTTGATACCTCACCTGCTATATAGTCTCTTTGTGTTGAAGCAAGTATTGCATTCTTATTTGAGTTTTCTTCTAATAATTCTTTATTTTGATTTTTTATTAGGCCTAATATTGATTCATCTGTAGTATTTGATTTTCTAACTAGTGCTCTTGTATAACGATAAATCATATATTTTTTTGCAAGCTCAAATTTTTTCATGTCCATAAGTTGCTCTTCTATTATGTCTTGTATATCTTCAACTAAAATTCTTTTTTTGTCTAGTTCTTCAATATACTTTGTTATTTCTTTAATTTCTTCTTTTGTTACTCGCTCTCTTGGCTTTACTTCTTTGTTTGCTTTTTCAATTGCTATAACTATTTTTTCTTTGTTATAGTCAACAGCTCGTCCATCTCTTTTTATTACCTTCATTTTTTGTTCCCCCTATTTTTTTTATATTCTTAGGAAAATCATCCACAATAGTTAAATTAGCCGTTAGGAATGAAATGACTTTACGGATAACTTATGCGTACACAAAGTGAACAAGATGAGTTTCCTTAGAAGATGGTTATGAAAGAATTAGATTTCCTTATGTGGCTTTGCCACTTAGAAAATTTTATTCTTGTGTATTTTAGTATGTCTTTATTATACAGTAAGTTTCTAATCTTTCTGTTGCAATTGCAACTTTTATAAAAAATATTTTCTAAAACTTCCATGTACCACTGTTTTCAATGTTTATAGCAAATATTACAATTATATTACAAAACAAATTTATCAAAATATATTGATTTTTCAGTATTTTGAGGATATAATATTTACATAAATTAAAGATGTATTTTTTGACAAATTTATTATTTAATTTATATAGAATAAAACAAGAAAGAGGCTTTGCCTCTCGGACGAGCACTGCTTGCCCCTACAATTGTAACTTAAAATAGAGTACTTTCCTATAATAAAATAAAGGGCACGGTCTCCTATGCCCCTACATCTTAAAATTAATTTTCATTATATATAGAAGTCAGAAATCAGAAGTCAGAAAACTAAGGTAACTTCTTCTCAGAAATTACTAAAATCCGACCTCTGACATCCGACAACCGACCTCTATTATGAAAGAAGGGATTATATGTCTGATACTTTTGATTTGATAAATAATATTCAGAGTGGCTGTTCTAGAGTTCAAAAAAAACATTTTATAAAAAATGAAACTATTACTACTTATATACAGAAAAGAAATCAAATTTGTATTATGATAGTTGGAACTGCGGACTTAATTAGGTATGATTTAAATGGCAATAAAGATATTGTAGATAAATTTAACGAAAATGACATTTTCGGTGAAGCTTTTTATCCTGTACACACCAATAATGAACTTACTGTAATAGCTACTACTGATTGTGATGTATTGTTTTTACAACATGATGACCTTTACAAAAAATGCAAAACAAATTGTAAATTTCATAATACTTTATCTAGTAATATATTAGAATTAACTTTAAAAAATTCTGTGCATCAAAATATGAGAATTGAGGTTTTATCTAAAAGAACAATTAGAGAAAAATTACTAACTTATTTTTCAATTTTATCTAGTAAAGATTTTAGCAAATCTTTTACTTTACCTTTCTCTTTAACTAACTTGGCTGACTACTTGAGTGTAGACAGAAGTGCAATGATGAGAGAACTTAAAAATCTTGCCAGTGAAGGTTTTATTTCTAAAAATGGTAATAAAATTAAATTACTTTACAAATAATTCAAAATAAGAGGCTGTAAAAAAGTATGTCAAAAGGGACGGGGGAAATTGACACACTTTATCTTTTAAAGATGTGTCAATTTCCCCCGTCCCTTTTGACATACTTTTTTTACAGCCTCTTATTTTTCTTTTATAATCATTAATACTACATTTCTTAAAGTCATTTTTTGTTCTAATGATAAATTGGCAAATTGTATGCTTTTAGGCTTTACGCATTTTTCATTCTTCAAAATTTGCATAAAAAATGCTTCATTTATAATTTTTACATATTTAAAATCAAGAATTATTTTATAATCTAGTTTAGAATATTCTTCTATTTTTTTATAAACTTCTTTACCTTCCTCTTCAAGTGCTCTACCATTACAATTTGGGCAAAACTTTACCACTTCAATTTTTACTTGCTTATCATAAATAGATACTTTATTATCCCGAACATATTCTTTCATATTATCACCTCTTAAAATTAATTAATTTTAAAAAACACTATTATTATCATAGTTAAAATAACATCTTTTTCATATTGTGTCAATAATATTTTAATTCAAATTTCGTTTTTTTCTAAATATTGGTTACTCTATTACATCTATAACATTAGTTTTATCAACTCCGTCAAAGTTATAATAAGTATTTGGAGTTGTTCCTATTATTACTGCTTCTGCTAACAATACCTGGTTTGATATTTTTTCTTCTATTGTTTTAAATGGTGTTAGTATTGTTACATTACATTCTACTTGTAAATACATTTTATGTAGTGTTTGGTTTATTCCTTTTGATTCAAATTCTGACCTTAAGTCTGTGTCTAGGTCTCCTATTACATCTATTTGTATTTTTAGGTTTGGTCCCCTTCCTGCAAGTATTTTACTTCCTGTTAAACTTCCTAGTTTTACATCAAAACTATTGTTTTCTACTTTGGTTAATTCTTCTTGTATTTTTATTGCTACATCTGATATTATTTCATTTACTGTTATTACATTTGCACTTATCATAGCAATATTTCCGATTACTATCTTTTATTATATTACATAAGTCATCATAATCATAATTTGACATTACTACTGTTGCTTGCTCATTTGATATTTTTGTAGCTATCATTTTTGCATTTGTTTTACATTGCTTATCCATTATTGGAGTTATAGCTTCTATCATTTTATTCATGGTTATTATTGCAATTATCACAATAATTAATATTTTTAAAATTTTATATATCTCATTTTTTTTAGGTTTATTACTTTGATTACATATACTAATATTTAGTTTTGGTAAGTTTAAACGTTTTCTAGAATAAATTTTATCCATATTTTACCTTCCTTTTTTATTATTATATTAGTATATTTGTTTTTTAGTTCAGAAAAAATTTGGAAAGTTTTTGATACGTCCCAAATCTTTCCAAATCTTTCTCAAATTTCAATTTCTAAATTCTATGTAGTCATTGGAATAAATAACTGTTCTCCTATCTGCAAATTATTTACATCTTCTATACCATTTAATGTACTAATTGCTTCTACTGTGCTTCTAAATCTTTTAGCTATTTTCCACAATGTATCTCCGTGGTTTTGTGAAATATATTATTATGCTATATTTTTCATTTTCTCTATTTTCTTCTATATTTATTTCTTGTATTACACTTATTTCTTCATTTCTAAAACTACTTACTACAAATTGTAAGTCTATTTTGATATCTATACTTTGATCTGGCATTATTACAAAGTCTTGCATTTTTACTTCTAACTTCGAATCTATTTTGAAATTACTACTTATTTTTGGGCAATTTACATTGTATTCAAATGGTATTATTATTGCTTTTACTTGTATTTTTGTACTATTTTCTTCTCCAAATACAAATTTTAATTCAATTTCTCCTTTATATATTACTCTATCATTTACTATATTTTGACTTAGTATATATGGTCTTACATCTACATCATATATCTTATTATTTCCTATTTCTGGTATTACCTGTTTTTCTCTAATTAAGCATATATCTTTTATTACACTCTTTTGTGACATTGTTTTTATCATTTTTTGTTTATATGCTAAATTAATACTTGGACTATATAAGTCTTGAATTATACTTAAATTTTTATTTTGATATGCTATACAAGTTACTTCATTTTCTATTTCTACATATATTGAATGTTCTTCTGCGCTATTTGGTTTTATTAATATATTTTTTATTTCATAGTCCACATCACAAATATTTTCGTCATTTACATCTTGCATATCTACAAATCCCATTATTGGAATTGATGTTACTTTTGTACATATTCTATTATCTAAGCTTAAATACATTATTTTTATTATTTGGTCTGCTTTTATTAAAACTTTATTATAGCTTATCTTAGTTTCTTTATTTTGTATATCTACATTTACTTTCATTATTTCGGCTATTTCATCTATGTTATCTATAACTACTGTATCTTTTGCATATACTTTCGTACTTCCTATACCTAATAAAGAATTAATGTTGAAATTCTCATTTAATAATTGTATATCTTTTATTCCTTCTACTTGTTTCATAAATTCTAATTCTTCATTTGAATATGCTTTTAAGTCTATATCTAATATTGCTCTTACATTTACTTTTCTTCCGTTTAATACTCTACACTCAATTGATTTTATGCAAATATTGCTTTGAACTGTCATTCCTATTTTTAATTCCTTGAAATCTATTGTTTGTGAAAAGTCTAAATTAGTATTTATACTTCTTACTTGACTTTGTTCATCATCCGCTAAATATATAACATATGCATTTATACATCCATCAATTTTTATTTTTCCATCCATAACTTCTTTTTTATAAATACAAACTGTTCCATTTGTACTTACTTCATTTATTATATCTGGCTTTATATCTGGAACTACAAAATCCTCTTCTATTATGGCAGAGTCTATTTTTTGTCCAATAATTTGATTTATGCATAGAGTTTCTTTATTAGTTTCCACTTCCATTACAATATACCTCCTTTTACATTATCTAACTTAAGTATATTAGTCTAATAAAAAAAAATTCCTATATTTAGGAATTTTTTTATTTTTTATACTCTTGTAGTTGCTTCATTTATAATTAATGGACTATAATTTTGTCCATCAAATACATCTACTTGTACTGTTTTTGTTAGTACATCTGTGTAACTATATGTAACATTTCTTTCATTTTCTTCATATTTTACAACAAAAATATTAGGATAGGCTTTCTCAATAATAGCCTCTTTTTCAAAAGTTTTGTTTCGTCCTAAAGACCCCTTAACAATAATCTTCTGTCCTATCATTTCTCCAATATCTGATTTTAGATTTGCTATATCACTTCTACAAATCATGTTTATCACCTACTCCCTTAAGATAGGCTTATTCTATCACAAGTACAGTATTTTGTCAAAACACATCAAAAAAAGTCAAAGCATGTAAGCCAGTGTTTTCAATGTTTTTGTGGTTTTATTACATTTTTGTTACAGTATCATTTCTTTTTCATTACATTTGATAGTATAAAGTTATCTCTTATGTAGGGGCGATTATCAATCGCCCGTGAATTCAATGAAATTTCTCAAAATATAAGTTACCTTTAGGTAGTTCCTTCGAAGAACGGGCGATTGGTAATCGCCCCTACATATTAAATTAATTTTTTCTATGCACCAAGAAGACTACTTCAGTACATAGATGGCTTGACAAGACGGAGTTCTACAAATTATTGACTATTGACAATTTGGATTTTTAATGAATAGTGAATAATGAATAATTATTCACTATTCATTATTCACTATTACCCTCTTTCCCATGCTTCCCACACCATCTACTCCTGCTCTTCCTTCTCTTATTTCCTCTTCTATATCTTCAATTCTTAAATATTTATTAGAATCTGTTATTGCAATTTTTTCCGCTACTATTAGTGGGTCTATAAAATCTATCATTATTCTTTTAGGTGATGATGCAAAATTTGCACCAGCTAAAATTATTGCTTCATAATAACTTTGGCAAGCTCCTGCAAAAATTGCTAAGTTTCTTCCTTTCGTCCTTTCCCATTTTCTTGCCTCATTTACTGTATTTATAAAATGTCTTGAATTTCTATAGTTATATAAATTATTAAAATCTGTTCCTTTTCGTATCATACCATCATGTCCTGTTAAAATTAGTATGTCTGGATTATATCTATCTAATAGTGTTCTTACCATTATTGCTTGTTTATTTTCTGGTACATTTTTTACAATTGCTTCTAGCCCTAAGCTTTTATAATATTTCGTAGCTTTTTCACTATATTTTCTGTCTCCATCTAAATGTAGAATTTTACCTGTATATATATTTGTGTTTTCTCCTCTTTTTTCATTATTTATAAAGTAAAACATTTTACTTTTCCTTTTTACATTATATTCTCCACACTTTATACATTTTTGTATTCTTCTTTCTATTTTATCTTCTATACTTTTTATTTTTTCACTAACTAACCTTTTATCCATTATTTCTAAGTCTTCTGGAGGACTATCTGCCACAATTCTTTCTGTTATTCCTTTTAATATACATATTTCATTATTACTACTTGTTTTTATTATTTTAGTAATTTCAAAAATTACATCTTTATTATATGAAATTCTTCCTACTATATCTCCTTTTCTAAATTTACTCACTTATACTCCCCCCATATATTTAACTAATATATGATATGTCGAATAATGTAGAATAGTTACAATTCATAAATAAAAATTATTTTTCTTGCTTTTATTGTTTATTTGTGATATTATATATTTGCCTTTTAATTAAGGTGCAATATTTTTAATTATTTAGTAGATCATTTCCTTCTAGACTTTTAGTTTTCAGGGTCAATGTTTCAAAAGATGTTAAATCTAAATTTTCTAGAAGGAGGTAAACATATATTATGGAAGACAAAACTTTAATATGTAAAGATTGTGGTGCTGAATTTGTTTTTACAGCTGGTGAACAAAACTTTTATGCTGAAAAAGGTTTTACAAACGAACCACAAAGATGTGCTGATTGCAGAAAAGCAAGAAAAGCTCAAAAAAGAAATTATAACAATTAATAAAAAAAGCAAACAACTTCAAAACTGGTTGTTTGCTTTTTTTATTATTTATCTTATTTAGCGGAAAATTTGGGACATAGGAAAGATTTGGAACGTGTCTAAAAATTTACAAACATTAAATAACTCCATATATTTTTTAGTCAAATATGTTTGTAAATTTTTAGACACGTCCCAAATCTTTCCTAATCGATATTTCTTCACAGATAATTTTGTTGACTTTTAACATATAATAAGTTAAAATTTAAATAACGTAAATTAAGTTAAGTTTTAAATACGAATAAGAACATTAAAAGTGGAGAAAATAAATAAAAATTTAACAATTATGCTACAAAAAATTAGATGAAAGGAATGCAAATAAAATGAATAAGAAGATACAAAAGATAAAAACAGTTTTTGACGCAAGTATTGCTCGTAAAAAAGGTATAACATTAATATCTCTAGTAATAACAATAATTTTACTAATAATATTAGCAGGATTGGTTATTAATTTAAGTATAGGTGAAAACGGCTTATTTAATAAAGCTAAATATGCAAAAGGGAAATATTTAAATGCTAGTATTGAAGAAGAAAAGCAATTAAATGAATTATATAATGAACTTGGATTATTAGGAGATTTACCAGAAAACACAAATAAAATAGATGCAGGAACAGTTGTAAAAATGCCAAATAACTGGTTTACTACTACCCCAACATATGTGTCAGATAAGGATGGAAAAGAGATAGTTTCTAGTAAAAGAGTTTCAAGTGTATATGCTGTAAGTGTTGGAAATGGTAATACTATACCAGTACCACTAGAGTTTTACTATGTAGGAGGAACTTTAGAAAGTGGTGTGGTAATATCAGATAGTAAAGATGACAAAAATAAATATGCTGGCCAAGATGATGTGAGTAAAGAATTAAAAGGTAATCAATTTGTTTGGATTCCTTGTACACTAAGCGAATACAATAAAATAGATTTTCGGAAAAGAACAGGTAAAATGGGATATGGAAACAAATTTAGCAGAATTACTACAAATAGAGAAATATGGTGGTTTCTATTGCCGGTAGATATGAAGCAGGAGTAGGAACTCTAAATAAAAATAAAGAGGAAAATGGAACAGTAGAAGAAAAAACTAATCCTTTTGACTATAGTGTAACATTTAATAATGGAGCTTCACTATTTAATAGTGTAAAAATACAAACTGGAATAAACAATTGGAATTGGCAAAATTATAATTTCACAGCAAGAAGAACTGGAACACCAGTAACAACCGAATCAAATAAAGTAACAGGAAATATAACTGTTAAAGCAGATAGTATACCTTATTATCACGCTGACTATTATACAGCTGTAGAAATGAGTAGGAGGCTATATTCAAACCACAATTATGTAAAAAGTGGCTTATTAACAGGAACAATGTGGGATATGATAATGAAATATATGAGAGATACAGGAAATGTGGATATACTATCATCAACTTTTGGAAATTATGATAATGTATCATTAACAAACCTAAGTGCATATTATACAAATGTAGTATCAGAAACAAAAAATGGAAAACTATTAGGAGAAACAGATGGATTTAAAAAATGTGATACTAATATGACTACTAATAGTGGAACAGCTTCATATATATTGCTAACAACAGGTTCAACGGAACAAGTAAAGAAAATGAACCTTTATGATATATGTGGTAATTTATGGGAATGGACTCAAGAAAGTTCATATTTGAATAACTTAAACTATAATATGAACGAAACATACAACACATATACTCTTCGTGGTGGCTCTTTTGGCGATGCACACACAGCTTACCCTGTTTGCTCACGTGCTTGTGACATTGCACCTAGTACCTCTGCTACCATCGGATTTCGTCCAGCACTTTTCCTTCAGTAAAATAAATACTTATATATAATAAATTTAAGTTTGTTTAACAATTTATAAATATAAAAATGGGCTGTAAAAAAAGTGTGTCAAATGTGTCAAATGGGACGGGGGATATTGACACATCTTTAAAAGATAAAGTGTGTCAATATCCCTTGTCCCATTTGACACACTT
>JAAVYV010000017.1 GCA_022791325.1 Clostridia bacterium | reverse complement strand
GTATTTGTTATTGTTCTGGTTTCTTGGTTTACACTTGATACATAGAATTTTAGGTCGCCTTCATTTACTGCACTTTCTACTATTCTATATACTATTTCGTTTCCATTTCCATCATATTTTGTTAAACCACTAAATGTTACACTGCTTTCTGAACTTGTCATTGTTTTTTCAGCTGTTAGAGTTTCTCCATTCATTACTTTAACTTTTATACTTTCTGGTCTATGAATGCTTTGTTCTTCTGTGTCTACCCATACTTTATTTACACCTATACTTATTGTATCTGTTGGTACTCTAAATGTATTGGTTATTGTTCTGGTTTCTTGGTTTACACTTGATGTATAGAATTTTAAGTCGCCTTCATTTTCTTCTGCTTCTTGTACTGTATATACTATTACATTTGCATCATCATCATACTTTTGTAAATTTTCAAATGTTACATTTTCTTCTGAATTTGAAATTACCTTTTCTTGAACTACAGTGTTTCCATTCTTTATTTGTATTTTTATATTGTCTGGTCTACGTATGCTTTGTTCTTCTGTATCTACCCATACTTTATTTACTAATATATCTGTTTTTATTTCTTTTATATTGTCTGGAACTCTAAATGTGTTTGTTATTGTTTTTGTTTCTTTGTCTATACTCGATACATAGAATGCTAGGTCACCTTTTACTACTTCTTCTTCTACAATTGTATAGTCTATTTCATTTCCATCACTATCATATTTAATTAAGTCTTCGAATGTTACACTTTCTTCTGAATTTGAAATTACTTTTTCTTCTATTATAGTTTCTCCATTCATTATCTTAACTTTAATATTTTCTGGCCTACGTACTTTTTGTATTTCTGTGTCTACCCATACTTTTCTTACTGTTATATTTGTTTTTGCTTCTCTTATATCGTCTGGTAGCCTAAATGTATTTGTTAATACATTTCCTTCTATACTTGACACATAGAATTTTAAGTCGCCTTCATTTTCTACAGTTTCTTGTATTGTATATGTTATTTTGTTTCCTTCACTATCATATTTTGGCAAGTTTGTAAATATTGTTCCTTCTGATGTACTTGACATTAGTTTCTCTCTTACTACAGTATCACCATTTTTTATTTGTACTTTTATATTTTGTGGTCTATGTACTTTTTGGCTTTCTGTATCTATCCATACTTTAGTTGGTCTTACTATTGTTGCTAATGTTAAATCTAATGTATTTTCAAATACTATTGTTACATTATTTCCTTCTGTTTTACTTGCTGTTACTCCATTACCTGTTATTTCGCCTATAGTTATTTCTTTTGTCTCACTGTCTCTTGTAAATTCTATGGTTTTTGTTCCATTTGCTATTAAGTAATTAGGTGCATTATCTAATTCTTGTAATGTTACTGTTACTTTTCCTGTTCCTTTTATGTGGTTTAGGTTTATTTGTCCATATTCATCTGTTTTTAGTTCTTTATAGTAGCTTTCTCCACTTTCTGCTTCTACACGAACTCCTATTAGTGTTCCTGCTATTGTATATTCTTTTTCTTCGCTATCTACTTTTATTACTTTTATATTATAACCTTCACCTGGCTCTAAACTTGAACTTCCTTCTAGTGCTGTATCTTTTAGTTTTACATGTATAAACTCATCACCATATTTTTCTACTTCTGCGTTTCCACTTTCTATATAAGCATTTGTAATTACATTTATGCCATTTATTTTACCTACTTCAACTTTTAATACTACTGGTGTTTCTTCTATAGCATAGCCAACTGGTGCTTCTACTTCTGTTATTTTGTATGTATATACCTCTGATTTTTCTGCACTTGGCATTGGTATATTTTGAACACCTAGCAATCCATTTATATAGTTACATACTGTGAATGTTTCACCTGTTTCTTCTAGTACTACATTATATTTTGATCCTAATAGTATTAAATCATTATCTTGTGCATCTACTTTATTTGCTCCTATTATAAATGTTCCATCTGGATAATTTCTTACCCTTACTGTTATTTTCTTTGTATCATTATCTATAAATACGTCAACATTGCTAGTTCCTTTAGTTAATTTTATCCAACCTGTTTCGCTATCTACATTTAACAATACTTGTTTTTCTTTTATGTCGAACCTTCTTCCTGGTGGTGGTACAAGCTCTGTTATTCTTATACTTACCTGACCTGTTCCATACATATTGTTTATATATATTTTTCCTTGTTCATTAGTTAATGCAGTTTTTGTAACACCTTGTATACCATTTTCATTGTCTACATCTACTTTTATTTTTGCATTTTCAAATGTGATACTTGAATAATATGCATCTGCTTTTATTAATTCTATATCATATTTTATTCCTTCTGTCTTTTTGGTATTTAATACATTTATTTCTATATATTCTGTATTTTGGCTTGTTATTTCTGCATTTGCACCATTTACTGTTGCTGAAGATATTTTTCCTTTTAAATAATTTACGCTTAAGCTTAAATTTCCTGCTAGTGTATTATATCCTTGTGGTGCTTGTAATTCTTTTATAGTAAATGTATGTGTTCCATCTTCTTTTACTGGTAGGCTTATATATTCTCCACCTTCTTCACCAGTTATAAGTTCGTATTTTTCATTAGTTTCATCGTCTATTATTTCAAACTTACTGTTTTTTAGGTTTATTTCTTCATCATCATAATCTTGTTTTAATATTGATAAACCTATTCCTTTTGGCGTTTCTTTTATTGTCATATTTACTATTTTATTTATATTATCAACTACTACACTTGTATTTTCACTTATGTCATCACTTATAATTTTTATCATATGTGATTCTTCATCTCTATGTATTCTTATTTCATGTTTTTCTTCATCTAGCGAATATGCATCTGGTGCAGTAACTTCTAATATTGATATTTTAAAATTACCAAATCCTGTTAAGTCTGATATTAGTACTTTCCCTGTGTCATTTGTATTTATTACTTTTACTGTTTGTTCATTTGTTTCTTCATTTAGTATAGTTACCATATATAGAGCATCTTTTACTCTTATTCTGCTATTATATTTGTTTACCTTATCTATTTGTATTCCATATATTGGTGTTTCACTAGTTGATGGCCTTATAGGACTTGAACTTGAACCTTGTCCTGGTTTTGTTGTCCCTCCAGGTCCTCCTGTTCCTACTGCTCCTCCAGAGGCAAGTCCTCCTCCTGAACCAGAGCCTGAACCTCCTGAACTTGAACCTGAACCTGAGCCTGAAGCCCCGCCAGTTACTATTCCTCCTGAGCCTCCTAAGGTTCCGCCACCTGAGCCTCCTGAACCGCCTGAGCCACTTCCGCTCCATATTCCTCCTGAACCGCCAGAACCACCTGAACCGCCAGAACCTCCTGTTCCACCTGAGCCTCCTGAACCTTCTGAACCAGAACCTCCGCCAATCCAAGAACTTCCAAAACCACCTGAGCTACCTCCAGGTACAACAGTTCCAGTTCCTGAACCGCCTCCATGTGAGTGTCCATATAATTCATTTTTTATTACTACCCATATCTCATTATTATCTTTTACAGTTCCAGCAGAATCTAGCACTTGTATTATTCCGTTTTCATTTTTTACTGTCACAGCCATTATTTTATCAATACGTCTATATCCATATGGTGCACAATGTTCTCTAATATATATATTTGTTATTCCTTCTGGGAAGTATACATTTGGAATAGTTAAAATTCCTCCCAAATTTGTTTGTGCCCTTACTTTTATTTGGCCTGCACTTGGGTGTACAAATGTTACTTCAAAATGTGCAGTGTAATATGTTATTCTACGATTATCATAACCCCTCTTGTCAATTACAAATGTTTTTAAATCTGTTTCAAGATTTACTATATCTGTTGAGTAATTATTCATTACTTTTAGTTTTATATCAACTTGAATATTCTCTTCTTCTTCATACTCGCTATATTCTTGGTTTACTATATGGTAATAACTTAAACCATCTAATACATTCATATAGCTTATTTGCATTTTTCCTGTTGGGTCTACTTCATAGTATGCTTCAAATCCTATATCTTGGTTAATTCTTTCATAACCTACTGGTACTGTTTTTTCTGTTATCCAGAACGTTAATTTTCCTTTTTCAGTTATTAAGTATTGTGGGAATTCACTTCCTAATTGTTCTATTAACTCTTCATTTGTTATTTTTGCTAAACCATAGTCATCTGTTGTTAAATCCCATGTTTTCCCACTTGCCATTTCTCTTAGTTGCATTGTTACACCTTTTAATGGGCGCATATATTTATCTACTTTTGTTATATATATTGTGTTATTTAATTTTTGTTTTGCTGTGTTATATTTAGATTCTACTTTGTATATATTTCTATTTACTGTTATTGTTTTTGAATCGTTATCTATTGTTACACCTTCTACTTGTTGTGAAAGTGCATATGTTCCATCTGCCTGTTTAGTTAAAGGTATTTTTATTTCTTGTTTTATCATTTTGTATCCAGATGGTACTTTGGTTCTTTTTATTGTTAATAATATTTGCTCTCCATTTGTAAGAATTGTTATTATTTGACCATTTTCATCTGTTGTTTTATTTGCAGTTACTACACTTGACATCTCACCTGTAGTTGTCTTTTGAGTTATTTTGTATTTTACTCCTTTTACTACATTATTTGTATCCATGTCATTTTCTATTATTTTTAGGTCATAATCGCTAAATATTGAACCTTCTCCTGTAAGCCTTTCTTCTATTATATCTATATTTGCAATTATATTTTGTGTATTTGCATCTACTTCATTTGTAACATTTGTTTTGTTTCTTTCAATTGATGATGAATTAAAGCTTTGAACTTTTGTAATTAGACCTGCTTCATTAAAGCTTACTGCTACATATGTTTTAGTTTTATTTTCTTTATACCCATATGGTGTACTTATCTGTTCTAATTCATATATAAATGTTCCTATTGCAGGTGGCTCTATATTCTTAAATTCTATCATACCATCTTCATCTGTTGTAAATTCTTCTGTTTCGTTATCTGGGAATGTTACTTTGAATCTTACATTTGGTATTTTTATATCATCATCTACATTATCTACTGTATTAATTCTTATTATATTACTAAATTTCTCTGTGTAACTTGAATATGTTATATTTAACGTATTTTCTTCTACATTTGCTTCTATTCCTGAAGTTTTAGCTCCTGTTAGTTCTATTTTATTTTCACTATTTACTTTTACTTCTACATATCTTTGCTCATCATTTTTGGTATATCCTTCAATTTGTTCTACTTGTTTAATATATACTCTCATTGTACTTTTTCCACTAACATTTGCTATAGAAATGTTTCCATTTTCATCAGTTATATTTCCTAAATGTTCCTCTGTTGTTCCATCTATATATTCAACAATTACATCATATTTTGAATTTGCTATTACTTCACCATTGTATCCATCTATATTTGTTATATTAATGTTAAAATTTTGTTCAAATAATTTATCATAGTATAGTTTTAGTGTTAAACTTCCATCTAATACAACTGTTCCACTTTTTACTGTTTCTTGCTTTCTTAGGTTTAACATATAGCCTTCATATACTTTTGAAGTTGCTGTTACAGTTGAAGCCATCGTTCCTTGTAGTTCTTCTGTTTGTGCTAAATCATATCCATTTAGTTCATCATTTTGCTTATAGTGTTCTACTTTATATGCTATATCTGTTCGAGCTTCCCATTTTGCATAGTAGTTCTTATCTCCACTTTCTCCTACAGTTATAGAAGTTATTGGTTCTCCTGTAAATTCCTTATTATCATACCAACCTGCAAATATGTATCCTGGTTTTGTAGGCGTTGGAAGTACATATTCTTTTCCATACTCATACTCTGAAGGTTGAGATCCTTCTATTGTTCCATCTCCTAGGTTTAGTTCTAGTTTGAATTTGTATTTGTCTTTACTTGCATAAGAAATTCTATTTGGTTCACTAACATTATCTATATCCTTTCTCCATAATTGCCTGCAATTATTAGCTCCCCATGACCACATATTTCCTTCTTCATCTATTGCTAAAGCATGGTAAAAACCTATTGACACTTCTTTAAATTTTATTTCTTCTTTTATTTTAACTGGACTTGATTTGTTATTTGTTGTTCCATCTCCTAATTGTCCTTTGTCATTTCTTCCCCATGTCCATAAGTTTCCTTCTTCATCTATTGCTATAGTACTTTCACTTAAATTTATCACTTCTTTAAACTTTGTCCCTTCTCTTACTTTTACTGGACTTAGTTTATTCATTTCCGTTGATCCAATTCCTAAGTATCCATAACTTCCATTTGCTCCCCATGCCCATAAGTTTCCTTCTTCATCTATTGCATAGCTTTGATTATTTCCTGCTGATACCTTCTTAAACTTTGTTCCTTCCTTTATCTTTATTGGACTTAATTTGTTTCCTGTTGTTCCATCACCTAATTGTCCTCTATCATTTCTTCCCCATGCCCATAAGTTTCCTTCTTCGTCTATTGCCAATGAATGGCTTCCACCTAATGAAACTTCTTTAAACTTTGTCCCTATAGCTATTTGTATTGGAGTAGTTATGACATGAGGTGTTATTCCATCTCCTAACGCTCCAGCATCATTTCCCCATCCCCATAAGTTTCCTTCTTCATCTATTGCTATTGATGCAGCTAGTACATTTGCTATTTTTTTAAATTTTGTTCCACTTTTTATTTGTATTGGAGTATATTGTTTTACCTTTGCTGTTGCCCCATAAATTTCTCCCCACGCCCATAAGTTTCCTTCTTGATCTATTGCTACTGAATGAGTTGCACTTACTGATATTTCTTTAAATTTCGTTCCTTCTTTTATTTTAACTGGATCTATATTATCATTATTCGTTCCATTTCCTACTTGTCCAGATGTACTTCTGCCACATGCCCATAAGTTTCCTTCTTCATCTATTGCTAAACTATGATATCCTCCTGCTGCAACTTTTATAAATCCTCTTTTAGCAAAATCTTCATTCCATTTAGCATAATACATTTTTACTCCTACTTCTGTACTTGCAATATTTGTTACTGGTTCTCCTATAAATTCTGGGTTATTATACCAACCTAAGAAATTATAGCCTACTCTTATTACATCTGTTGGTAAGGTTGTTTCTTCTCCTACTAAATAATTGGTTATATTACCACTATTTATAAAACCGCCATTTGTTTCAAAAGTTACGCTTTCTCTATTTCTATCATAATATACTTTTAATATTGTTGAACCATTTTCTCTTATTCTTCCTGATGTTGCACTTTTAACTGTAAATCCTTCATATGTTTTTGGCTCTGCTACTGCATAACTTTCTTTTGCTCCTTCTTTATTTTCTGTTTCTACTAAATCATATCCATCTAATGTTAGCTTTTGTTTATAATGTTGTACTTTATAATTTGCTGTTTCTTTTTTTGCTATTGTTTTTGGAACTAAACTAGCTTGTACATCTCCTGATCCCAATTCTCCATTTTCATTTGCTCCACATGCTTTTAAGCTTCCATCTTCTGTTAACATTATAGTATGGTTCCATGATGCTCCTACACTTGTTACATTTGTTAATACTTGTTTTGGTATATTTGTTAACGCTTGTGTTCCATCTCCTAGTTCTCCATTTCCATTTGCTCCAAAACTCCATAAATTTTTATTTGTGTCTATTGCAAATGATGTATTATATCCTGCATCTATTTTTTCGAAAGTCTTTCCTTCTTCTATTTTCGTAGGAACTTTTTTGCTTTCAAAGCTTCCATTTCCTAATTGTCCATATGTATTTGCTCCCCATGTATATAAATTTCCTGTTTCATCTATTGCTAATGTATATCCTTCCCCTGTAGAAGCTTCTACTTTTTTAAATAGTATATCACCTTCTATTAATACAGGTGATAGTTTTGTTTCTTCGTCTCCTGTTCCTAAATTTGATTGTTCATTTGCTCCCCATGCATATAGTTTTCCTGTTTCATCTATTGCAAAACTACATTCATTTCCAGCAGATATTTCTATAACTTTTGTTCCTTCTCCTATTTTTATAGGTGTAACACTATTAGTTGTTGTTCCATTTCCTAACTCACCTTTACTGTTATGCCCCCATGTCCATAATGTTCCATTTTCGTCTATTGCTAAACTATGTGTAAGTCCTGCTGATATTTTAGTAAACTTTGTTCCATCACTATTTGTTATTTGTACTAGAGTATTTTTGTCTACGGTTGTTCCATCTCCTAATTGTCCTACTCCATTTGCTCCTGCTGACCATAAGTTTCCTTCTTCATCTAGTGCCAAACTAAATAGTCCTCCTGCTGATACTTCTATAAATTTAGTCCCTTCCTTTATAATGGTTGGCATTAACTTATCTAATACTGTCGCATCCCCTAATTGACCATTATTATTTAGACCCCATCCTATTAAATTTCCATGAACATCTATCGCTAAAGTATGGTACATTCCTCCTGAAACTTTAACATATGCATTTTTGCTAGGTTCTAGTTTCCATTTGGCATAATATGTTATATCTCCAGTTTTTGTAGTAGGTATTACTGTTTGCTTCTCTCCTGATTGGTCTTCATTTTCATACCACCCTACGAATGTATGACCTGGTTTTAACACATTTGTTGGTAATTTGGTTTCTACACCTTCTTGATATTCTGTTATAAAATTATTAGTAAAGTATCCTCCGTTTAAGTTAAAGCTAACTTTTGACTTTACAGTTTCAGCTGTAATTTTACTCTCAAATATTATTATGGTACATATTACCACAAATGCTATTAATATAAATTTCATTCTTCTTTTTAGCTTTCTGTCCATTTTTTTTCTCCTCAACTTATATTTATATATTATAATTATAAGTTTCGATTTTTTTTAAATCAACTTCGGCTTTTTCTATATTTCAAAGTTTTCCTTTCTAATATGCTACGGATATTGTTTTTTTAGACTTTTTAACAGCAATTTTGACATTTTATTTACATTTTGTTTACAACTATTATTTGAACAATTAGTTGTGTGTTTTTCTGTTTTATTACCTTTATATTATTAAAACTCTGCAACTATTGATTTTTTTAAGCTATTTCAACTGTTTTACTTTTAATTTTACTTTTCAAACTTATACATTTATTTTATATAAATTTTGCCATTTTGTTAATTTCCCGTAGGATATAACAATTATAGTTTATAATTTTTATACTTACTATTTGGTTAATTTTGTAAATTTATAAAAAAATATTAAAGCTTTTTTAATATTTATTGAATTTATAAAGACTATATTATATAATTCTTTTAGTAAATTATGAAAGGATCTATACATATGAAAAAGTTTAATATAAAATTTATACCTCTTATTATTGTTGGAGTATTAGCTGTACTTTTACTATCTATTTTTAGTGTAAATATAATTGTAAATAAAATTAATAGTGATAGTCAAAAAGCAAGTGAAACTAATGCTAGAAATAGGCTTTATAATATTTTAAGTTTAGCCTCTAATGAAAAAGAAAATAATTCTCAATACAATAGTGAAAATTTTCTTACTAATTTTCTTACTTCTAATGGTTTGATTGTTAATGATAACATTATTAGTTTAGATAATTGGAATTTTGAGATTGATAGGGAAAATTTGAATATTAGTAATACATTAGTACCAGCAAAATAATTGATAATGATATCATCAATTATTTTGCTGGTACTACTTCAGATGGCAAAAAAATTATTACTGCTAGTATAAGTGTAAATAGCAATATTCCTTTAGAAAAAATTATATTTGAAAATAATGATGGTACTTTTACAACTGAGGAAATTAATAATAATACTTATAGTAAGAATATTGATTTATTTATGGATAAAAAATATTTAATTACAGTTGTTGCTAAAGATGGCAAAACAAAATTAGAAACATTCCAAGAATTTTCAGATGGTAAATTTGATAGTTTATATACTATTGCGGATAAATGTATAAAAAAAGATGGTGTTTATAATGCTACTGTAAATGGCCAAAACTATGGTATTCATGCTTACGTTTATGATGGTGATGTTACTCTTGATAGTACTACTACCTTAGGTGATGCAAATGACGTTGCTACCTCTTTAACAAGCTATAATGCTAAAAATATGGTATTACTAAAAGTTAATGGCAATCTAACTATAAATTCTTATTTAACCGCTTTTAGTAATAGTTATGGTGGCCCAAAAGGATTTTATATTTTTTGTACTGGCACTTTAACAAATAACAGCACTATTTCAATGAATGCCAAAGGTGCTAATGCTAATGGTCAAGATGTATACCTTTACAAAAATAGTAATGGAAGTTATGAGTATGTTCCTGCTAATGGCGCTGGTGGAGGAGGTGGAGGAAGTTATTACAAAAATTCATCTAACAATTATGTGTATTCTATTGGAACAGGCTCTAACGGTACTGGCAGAAGAACTGGCGGCGGTGGACGGAGGAGGTGCTTATACTCCTAATTATTCACGTGGTGGCTCTGGTTCATCTGGAATCTCTTATGGTGGAGGTTGCGGTGGCGGTGGAACTCGCACAAGTGGAAGTACTAATGTTTATCGGAAGTTCTGGTGGACGTATTGTTGGTGGTAATGCTGGTAATTATCCTTCTTCTATTACAAATCGGTGGTGGTAAAGGTGCTGGTAATCCAGGCGGATTATTAATTATTTATGGTAAATCAGTTGTAAACAAAGGTTCTATTACAGCTGGTGGTTCTAGTGGAGGAAATTGTGGCCTTTCCGATTCAGGTAGCGGTGGTGGCTCTGGTGGCGGAAGTATAAATATCTTCTATTCTGTACATTTTGAAAAAGGTAATATAAGTGCTAATGGTGGTTCTGCTGGTAGAATTTCTGGTAGAGGTGCTTTAGGTGCTCAAGGGGGAAATGGCTGTATTTCTCATGGAAGTATTGCATCTGGTTCATATGTTGCTACACCATAAGAACTTGTAGTTTAGAAAAAATATTTTTACTATATTTTTATAAAAAGAAATAGCCTTCAAAATTTTATAAGGCTATTTCTTTTTGCATTATATATATTATCTTTCGATTTTGTTCAATATGGTGCTTTGTCTTACTGACAAACTATGCTCACACCTACTATTTTTTCTTTAAATAGTGTGCTTCCCTAGTATATCAAAAGTTGGAATAGAAAGTTTTTTAATACTTTCTATTCCAACTTTTTTTGTATATGTGCATTTTTTATTATCTTCTTATATTTTTAAAATTCATATACATAGCACTCTAATGTTTTCCTTCCAAATTGTAGTGCTTCGCTGTGTGAGCCCATATATACATCTATCTTGCTATTTGATATTGCTCCACCTCTGTCTTGTACTATAAACCACCCTCCATTTGGTTTATTACTAAATGCTGGTATATATATTACTGTTCCTAGTTTGTAACCATTTCCTGCTGCTATTGTGTACCATGATGTTGCTTTTGCACCTGAGGCTGTTATTCCGTTTGTTTTTCCGGCAACATTTTGCACATGAACAATATGCTGATGTGTTAAATTTCTTTACTGTTGGTGTTATTCCTTTTACTTTTTTTGCAAGAGTTGTAGAGGCTGTAAGTGCTGGGTTCGTTCCTGCTATTCTTTCTGCTCCTCTTGATGTTACTTGCATTGTCCTTACTTCTACTATTTTATTTACTGGCTCTTTTATTACTTTTGCTGAAATTTCAGTTCTTTGTATTTCTATATCATTTTGGTACCTTACTTTATATGTTATTTCTTTTATTCCATTTATTCCATTTTGTACTATTTTATTTTGTCTTGTTCCTTCTCCTGTTGCTTCTTTTGTGATTGTTTCATATGGTATTTCTACTTGTTCTACTATTATTTTTTCTACTACACTATTATAGCTTTGTAATATTTGCTCTGTGGTAATAGTTTCTTCTTGTGTAGCTACTTCTTGCTCTAAATTATCTATTTTTGATATTTTTATTGTTTTATTTTGAGTAATTTCTGAGCTTATATCTGGAATAACTACTTCATCTTCTGAAAGTGTTATATGATTTTGCTCTAATATATCGGCTACTTTTGTTTTTGATGTTAGTACTGTCATTTCATAATCACTTGAAAGTACTATTTTTACATTGGTAAGTTTTGAATTTGTAGCCATAACACCTATTCCCATTATAAATATTAATATTAAACATATGCATAATATTTTCCTTACGGAAATAGATGCTTTATCTGTTTTGTTCATAAAATATACCTCCTTTTATGTAACAACCAAATTATAGCATTAATAATATAGCTTGTCAAATTTTTAGTTTATTTTAAAAGCCTTTGCTCCCAAGGCTTTTGCAGAAATATACATAAATTTTTATTTTAAAAAGTCAAGCCATTACTATATTATATTCAGCTTGTACTAAAAAATGAATAAATATTTCATAAATATTATTTTTTTAATATCTACTATATTTAAATTAATGCCATTTCCTACAATTCATTAATGCCTTCTATTCAAACATTTACATTCTACTATATTAAAATTAATACCTTAAAATAAATTTATGCTATAATGAACTTATAATAATTTACATTCTACTATATTTAAATTAATACACTTATAAAAATTCATAAAAATACAAAAACAATACAATTTACCTTATACGATACTTAAGTTAATTTTTTCTTATTTTCATCATATATAACAATTTTAATATACCTACCTTGTGCTTTGTATTCCAAATACCTTTATTGCATTTTCATATGTTGTTTTTGCTACTTCTTCTATATTTAAACCTTTAAAATTTGCAATTTTTTCTGCTACATATTTAACATTTATACAATTGTTTCTTGTTCCTCTTTTAGGTTCTGGCGATAAATATGGGCTGTCTGTTTCTATTAGTATCTTTTCTAATGGTACCATTTTAACTATTTCCTCTGCATTTTTTGAGTTTTTAAAAGTTATTGGTCCTGCAAATGAAATATAATAGCCTAATGATAAACCTTCTTTTATTAATTCTCTATTTAATGGGCAACAATGGAATACTCCTGTATTATTTACTTTATTTTGTTTTAGTATTTCTATTGTATCACAAATTGCTTCTCTTGTATGAATGACTATTGGCAAATTGTACTTGTTAGCAAGATTTATTTGCTGTTTAAATGTTTCTTTTTGTATCTCTTTATTTTCTTTATTCCAATAGTAATCTAAGCCTATTTCTCCTATAGCTACTATCTTTTTGTTATTATCATTTTTTATTAGTTCTTCTAATTGTTTTATACTACTGTCTATTTGCTCTAAACTTTCTGGTACATCATTTGGTGAAATACCACTAATTGTATATATGAAGTTATGCTTTTTTGCTATTTCTAATCCAAGTTTTGAAGATTCAATATTATATCCTGCACATATGAATTTTGTTATACTATTTTCATATGTCTGTTTTATTATTTCTTCTCTATCTTCATCAAATTTTTCATCATTATAATGTGAATGTGAATCAAAAAATTCCATCTCTTCCTCCCAATACTAAAGGTGTTCTATTCTGTTCTAAACCTACAACAAAATAGTTCATCTTTTAGTTTTTTTGCTTTATATTAAATAGCTACTATTACAGCAAAAAAATATTTTATTATGTAGGATTAGCACCCTCCTCTGTTCTTTCATCTATATTCAATATTAGTTGTGAATTGTAACATAAATAAGTACTTTATAGTTTTGCTATACAGTTTGCAATTGCATATCTTTCTATGTGTGATATGCTAATGTCTATTTCTAAATTTTGTTTTACTTTTTCTGTATTTAAATTAACATATGGCCTACCTTGTTCATCATTTAGTATTTCCATATCTACCCATGTTACATCATATTTACTTTTTAGGTATGGTGATATAGCTTTAAATATTGCTTCTTTTGCAGCAAACCTTGCTGAATAATGTTCATATTTTGTTACATTTTTACTTTCACAATACTCAATTTCTTTTTTTGTATATATTTCATTTAAAAACTTTTCTCCTAATTTTTCTATTCCTTTTTTTATTCTTTCAACTTCTATTATGTCTGTACCACAAGTAATATTCATACCTTTCTCCTTTTTAATGGGACAGAGATATACTCTGTCCACTAGCTTAATTATTCACTATTCATTATTTTGTATAATAATTAGCATTTATATCTTCCGCCAAATAATATTTCCCAATAAAATCCACTACTAAATTATTTTCCAATGTATAGCATGGCTCTAATATTACTTTTCCTGTTTTATCTAGGGCTCCCCATTTTCCGTCTTTCTTTACTCCTGCATAACCATATTTGTTTTGTTCTGTTGCGTCATCATATATATAATCTACCACTACTATTCCTTTTTCATTCACATAACCATATTTGCCATTTTTCTTACTTAAGAATATTGTATTTGACGTTAAAATTTCAGTATTTTCTTTTTCTTGTAATTTGAAATTATAATATTTGTAATTTTCTCCTACTCTCATTTTTATGAAATTTTTATCTTTATTTATTTCACAAATTATTCCTTCTGCTTTTATATTTAGTTCTTTATCTAATATCTCGCTTTGTGAATTTTCCTTTTGTGCATTTATACAGTTTGCTTCTTCTATATATTTTATATATGAATAGTTAAACGGAATTTTTTCTTCCCCTAATATATTTATTATTCCATATTTCCCTTCTTTTTTTGCTATATATGTATCTGTATAGGCATAAGTTAGGCTATCATATATATAATTTACTTTTACTTGCCCACTTGTTTCAACAATTCCATATTTACCATTTTTTATTGCTATTATATTATTTGAGTTTATTTCCTTTACATCTTCAAATGCATTTTCTAAATATGTTTTTTCTTTGTCTATTACTTTTAGTGTTTGTGCTTCTTTTACTACATACATGTCATTTCCATACACATCTTTTATTTCATCATATTTTGCTTCTAGTATTATTTGTCCATTTGAGCTTGTAACTCCATATTTTCCGGTTTTGGTCTTTTACTATAAAACCATTTTCATATTTTTCTCCTAATGAATGTATTTCTTCATATTCATTTGGAATTATTTGAGCACCTATATTATTTACTATTCCTTGTTTTTGGTTTACAACACTTATTACTACATTTTTTATTCCTGGTAGTACTCTTATTTCATCATACATAGGCTTTGCAAGTTCTTTTCCTTCTAAGTCTATTAATCCATATTTTCCTTCTTTTTGAACTTTTAGCATTCCTGTTTCATACCATAGGTTATTATTTTTATCATTATTATATAGTACTTCTACTTTATCATAATTTGTATATAACTCTTTTTTATTATCATTTAATACTTTTGTTTCAAATGTTCCTGCTTCATAATTTGTATTTATTGTACATATAAATATTGGCTTTGAGTTATCTGGTATTATTATCATTTCGTCATATGTGGGTTCTATTATTATACTTTGTTTTGTATCCATTACCCCCCATTTTCCATTTTCATATATTGGATAATATGCTGTTATGAATGTCTTTTCTTTTATATTTTCTCTTTCTTTTAGTAATTCTCTTATTCCTATTACAAACATAATAATTACTAATATGGCTATTATTACGGCTATTACTTTTTTTATATTTAATTTTGCTTCTGTGTCATATCTCTTTCCTTTACTTCTACTCATATTTTTCTCGTATAATCAATTATATAGAAATATTAATCTATTTAATTGATTAATCCCTTTCTCTTAAATTTTTGATATATTATACTTCGCGATGCATAATATACTCCTTAATATTCCTTTATTTTCGTATACATTATAATACCACAGATTATGTATAAAAAACAAGTAATTTTAAAAAAAATGTAGCTTTGAAGAGTCTATAAAAAAGTGTATTAAAATGGGGAAAACTCCCTGAATATCCGCTCAAATTAACTTTTTTCTTTTTTTGGCATACCTTTTTACAGTTTTAATTCTTAACTAACTTTGAAAATTGCACTATATCTGGCTTTTCCATTGTCGATTAATTATTTTATTGAATTTTATACAGTTTTATGCTATACTATTTTCTAACAATATAATTATAGGAGGTATATATTATGATTACTAACTTTATTAAGGAAGTAAAGGACTTTTATGAAACAATTTATAAAACTGACTTCTCTAGCCTTTCTTTGCATGAACTGCAAGCAATCCAAATTAAAATGGAACAATTTTATAGTAACCCTATACTTAATTTGAATGACTGTGAAGATTCTAAATTTAGTGCATTTTTATCTTATATGATTTTAGGAGGATATTCACATTTTTGCTTAAAGGATAATCAATGTGATGATATTTTAGAATTTTTAAATAATTTATCTAAAGTATCAGATATTAGTAGTTTAAGAAATATTACGTTTGAAAGGTGTAATAATGTTATTCTTACTATTAATAACATTATTCAAAACAATACCATTGTTAATAATCCTACTAGAAATGTAGTATTGGAATCAGACTTAAATTCTTATAATTATTTATATTATTATGGCAAAAAAGTTACTAAAAATCATATGCAAATTGTTGACTACTTTAATAAAGTAGATGATGACAAAGTTACTTCTATTGCTAATTGTACAGTTGATTCATTTTTAAGAGGTTTGAATAAAATTGGCAGTGCTGGAACAGACATTTCTCGAAAAACTTACGTTTGTTTATTTTACCCTATGGGCTTTGAAAAAGTTGCTAAAAAAGTTTGCGAATTATTAGAAGGAAAATTGGATGTTGTTCTTAGGTTATATGATAATTCTGAATTTGATAAACAATTGAATTATAACCATAGATATGATTACAATTTTTATCTTTCTGATGATTATGTTAAAAACTACCTTTTTTGCTTTGAGTCAGCTTTAAAAGACAATGTAAATACTTTTATGAAATATGCAGGTCCTATTTATATCGAGACTTTTGGTGAAAATCGTTTTATTCCAGAAAATGGTTTTGAAATTTTTAGTAAAGATAAATACCTTTCTGAACTAAATAGCTCATTTAGTACAAAGTATTCTGTTTTATATATGGACTATATTAGGAGTCAAAACTCTTTTACTATTATTTCCTACCCTTGCCCTGAAATCGGAAAAGACTTTGAGCGTATTTTTGATGATACAATAGTTGTTAATACTCTTGATAATGAAAGATATGAAAATATGCATCAAAAAATTATTGATGTTCTTGATAAGTCTGATACTGTTCATGTAACTGGTAAAAATGGTAACAAAACTGATTTACGTATTTGCCTTGCAAAACTTGAAAAGCCTAATACTCAAACTAAGTTTGAAAATTGTACAGCAGATGTAAATGTTCCAGTTGGTGAAGTTTTCACTTCTCCTGTTTTAAAAGGAACAAATGGTACTCTTCATGTTTCCCAAATTTACCTTAATGGTTGGAAGTTTACTGATTTATGCTTATTAATTGAAGATGGGTTTATTAAAGAGTATAGTTGTAAAAATTATACTACTGAAAAGGAAAATTCTGAATATATTAATGAACATTTGCTGTATGACCATAAAACCTTACCTATGGGTGAATTTGCAATTGGTACAAATACTACTGCTTATGTAATGGGTAACAAGTATAATATTAATGACAAGCTTGATATTCTTATAGCCGAAAAAACTGGCCCTCATTTTGCATTTGGTGACACTTGTTATTCTATGGATGAGGAAACAAAGGTGTTTAACCCTGATGGCAAAGAAGTAGTTGCTAAGGATAATGAAGTTTCTATTAAGAGAGATGAAAATTCATATTTTGGCTGTCATACTGACATTACTATTCCATACTATGAATTAGGTGATATTGTGGCTATTGGTGATAGTAACAAAGTTTTTATTATTAAAGATGGTAAATTTGTTCTTGAGGGAACAGAGGAATTAAATGTTGAAGGAATGTAGTAACTGTTATATTCTATAAAGTAACTTTATTAATTTATTTTTCTAATGTTTGAATGGAGGTTATTATATGGATACTAATAATAGCAATACTTTTTATGAAGATTATAAAAACAAATTAACTTTACTTATTTATGAAAAATCTAGTGGTGAAATTCCTGAAGGAATGTGTTATAAACTTGCTAAAAGTGCTATTAATCGAGTAAAATACGATATCTCTCGAGGAATTTTTAAAGATATCGAAGAATATGCAGATGCTTATGTTTGGGCTTATTTTCAATAAAATTTTCCCAAAAAGGAACCCACAATTTTGTGGGTTCCTAATTTTTATTCTTCTACATCTTGAGTTGGAGCTATAACTTTTTGCTCTCCTTCTGAAAGCTTTAAGTTATCAATAATTTTGTACTCATCATCAATTATTATCATAGTTCCTTCAGACAGTGATGTCTTTGTTGCTTCTAAGCCTCTCAAAAACTGATAAAATTCTTTTCTATCTGGTGAGTTATATGCATCTTGTATAATTTTCATATACTCTGCCTCACCTTCAGCAATTATTGTTTTAGCTTCTTTTTGTGCATTTGATAGCACTATTCTTACCTGGTAATCAACATCATTTCGGATTTGCTGTGCCTCTGACTCTCCTTCTGCTGTATACTGTGCTTCTATTTTGTTTCTTTCAGAGATCATACGGTTATATACAGCACCTTTATTATCTTCTGGCAAATCCAATAATTTCATTTCTACTAAATTGATGGAAATTCCATACTGTTCAATAGAGTTGCCACTTAAGTTTTCCATTATTTTAAGTGAAATGGTTCCATCTTTTCCCTGAATAACATCATCTTGCGTTGTTGCCGAAATAACATTTTTCATTAAAAGATAATAGTTTTAACTACTAATAATTTTATAAAAGATACTAAATTTTTTTATATACTTATATATTTAATTTTATTAATATAAAAATATGCTTATAAGATACTTGTAAATATCTTATAGTTATAATATAATAATTTTACTAATACTGGATATAATATTTAAAATTATATTGGAGGAACAAATGAAGAAACAAAAGTCAATATATAAATCTAATAAATTTGAGGGAATAACGCTAATTTCCCTTGTTATTACAATAATATTGTTAATTATATTAGCTGGAATAGCTATTAACTTAAGCATTGGAGAAAATGGTTTATTTAGTAAAGCCAAAGACGCAAGAGATAAATATTTATTAGCAGAAAAAAATGAAAGGCAAGCATTAAATGAATTATATGAACAATTAGGTTTAGATGGTGACTTACCTGAAAACACTAAACAAACAGAGGCAGGAAAAATAGTAAAAATGCCAGAAAAATGGCTAACAATAACTCCAACATATGTTTCAGATGCAAATGGAAAAACAGTAGTAGAAAGCAAAAAAGTAGCAAGTGTATATGCAGTAAGCGCAGGTAATGGAGATACTATTCCTGTACCCTTAGAGTTTTACTATGTAGGAGGAACATTAGCAAGCGGAGTAGTAATATCAGATAATAAAGAAGACCAAAATTTGGATGCAGGAAAATTAGATGTAAGAAAAGAATTAAAAGGCAACCAATTTGTATGGATTCCATGTACTATTTCTGAATATAATAAAATAGACTTTGGAAAGCAAGATTCAACATGGGATATGGAGACAAACCCAGCAGAATTGCCACAAATAGAAAAATATAATGGTTTTTATATTGGAAGATATGAAGCAGGAGTAGGTACATTAAATAAGAATAAAAAAGAAAATGGAACAGAAGAAGAAAAAGCTAATCCTTTTGATTATAGTGTAACATTTGATGGAGGAGCATCACTATTTAATAGTGTAACAATACAAACAGGACTAGATGGATTTGAAACGCAAAATTCTAATTTTACAGCAAGAAGAATAGGAACACCAGTAACATATGGAACAAATAAAGCTACTGGAAATATAGTAGTCAAAGCAGATAGTATACCATATTATCATACAGACTATTACACAGCAGTAGAAATGAGTAGAAGATTATATAGTAATCATAGCTATGTAAAAAGTGGATTAGCCTCAGGAACAATGTGGGATATGATGATGAAATATATGAAGGATACAGGAAATGTAGATATAACATCAACAACTTGGGGAAATCATGATAATACATCATTAACAAACTTAAGTCGGATATTACACAAACGTAAATTCATCAACTTCAATAAAAGGCGAAACTGATGGATTTAAAAGTACAGAGAGCTTAACAAGTACGAATTCAGGAAGAAATTCATGGATACTATTAACAACAGGTTCAACAGAGCAAGTGAAAAAGATGAATCTCTATGATGTATCAGGAAACCTATGGGAGTGGACCACGGAAGTAGCTTATGGGGCTAACTTAAACTATAATCAAAACAGTTCCTTAAACACAATTATACTTCGTGGTGGTGGTCTAGAGAATGTCTACACTCCCTACTCCGCATGCTACCGTACCTATTCTTGTGCGCTTATTACTGCCACTTTAAACGGTTTCCGCCCTGCACTTTTCCTACAGTAAAACTGCACATTCACAGGCAATTTATTAAAGAAAAACTGTATTTATCATATGCACAATTCAAGTTCATATCTACAGTTTTAATATAAAATATAATACTTTCTTATAATAGAAAAATTAACCTAAATTAGTAAAAACTAATTTAGGTTAATTTTTTATTTTTTATCAAAATGTTTTCTAACATAACAACTGCTTGGTACATTATATATGCTACAATTGCTAATATTATAACACTTGTCATTACTAAGTCTAATTGGAACACTTGACCTCCATATACTATTAGGTAGCCAAGCCCTGCTTTTGATACTAAAAATTCCCCTGTTATAACTCCTACTAATGAAAGTCCAATATTTACTTTTAGTGAGTTAAAAAATGTTGCTTTATTTGCTGGTATTATTATTCTTGATAAAATTTGAAATTTGTTTGCATGAAATGTTTGTGCCATTTTTATAAGTTCTTTATCTGTATTTAAGAAACCATTTAATATTTCTAATATTGTTACTATTAATGAAATCATTAGTGCCATTGTTATGATTGCTGGCATTCCTGCTCCTACCCATATAATTATAACTGGTCCGAAGTGCTACCTTTGGAAGGCTGTTTAGCACTACTAAAAATGGCTCTGCAACTTTTGATAAGAACTTTGACCACCATAGCATAATTGCTATAACTGCACCTAAAAAAGTACCTAGTAAAAACCCTATTAATGTTTCTAAGCATGTTACTTTTATATGTTCTAGTAAATTATTTTGTGATAAATTTAAAAATGTTTTTACTATTCTAGAAGGCTGGCTCATAATAAAGCTGTCTATAATTCCTTTGTTTGCAAGTATTTCCCATAATAATATAAGTCCAATAACAATACTAAATTGAACTACTTTTACTAAAATTTTATTATTTGTTTGTTTTCTTAAGTATTTTTTTCTTTCTTCTGATATATTTTTTTCTTTATTCATGTACATCTAGTCCTTTCCAAATGGTATCAAAATATTTGCTAAATTTAGGGCTTTCTCGGCAGTTTAATGGTGTTCTATTTTCCATTTCAAATTCTATTTTATGAATTTCTTTTACCATGGCTGGTCTATTACTTAGTACTATAACTCTGTCTGACATACTTATGGCTTCTGAAATATCGTGTGTTACTATTAGTGCAGTAATTCCTTCATTTCTTAAAATATCATAAATATCTTTTGTTACCATTATTCTAGTTTGGTAGTCTAAAGCTGAAAAGGCCTCATCTAATAGTAGTATTTTGGGTTTTATTGCTAATGTTCTAATTAAAGCAGCTCTTTGCCTCATTCCTCCTGATAATTGGTTTGGATACTTATCTTTAAATTCATATAAACCATATTTTTTTAGTAGTTTATCCACATATTGTACATTTTCTGTGGTTTTCAAATTTTGTATTTCTAATCCAAACATTACATTTCTATAAATAGTTAGCCATTCTAAAAGGCTATCTTTTTGAAGCATATAACCTATTTGTCCATCTATTTCTATATTTCCGAGAGCTTTTTTCTTCTAAACCTGCAATAATTGAAAGTATTGTAGATTTACCACATCCGCTTGGTCCAATAATGCTTACAAACTCGCCTTCTTCAATAGAAAAACTTATGTCTTTTAATGCTTCAACTTCTCCATTGTCTGCTTGATATTTTTTTGATACATTTTGCACTTTTAAAACTTCTTTCATTTCGCACCTACCTTTTTATTGTTCCCATTCCAATTGGGGACGTTTCCAATTGGGGTATCTGTCCCTTTTGGGGTATCTGCCACTTTTGGGGTATCCACTCCTTTTTTTGGTATAACATCCCTTTTAGGAATATATTTAATTTGAAAATTCATTTCATATTACATTTTATGGTATTTTTTATTATTTTGTGTAAACTTTTATCATTTTTTCTTGTTTTTTTGTTAAATCGTGATATAATATTTTGAAATTATGTAACTGTAACCCTTTAAAATAATTTTAGGAGGTATAATTATGATTAGAAAAAAATTTGACTTTGCACTAAAAGATGGACCTTTTTCTTATATTGACTACGGCTTTAACGCTTACAATTTTATTATTCAACACAATGATATTTTTAGTTCCTTTACATCTTTTATAAAAGAGTATAGAAATGAAATTCTACAAGTTTTTAAAGATACTTATGCTGATTTAGTATGCGAAGATTTTTTAGAAACCTTTAGTATTTCTGAAGATGGTTTAATTCATATGTTTGAACTATATGCTAGCGATTGGTTAGTTGAATCTGCTATTTTTGATTGCTTACACAATAGAAATTATGACTTAAAGGTAAATATTATTAATTTAATTACACCTGACAATTTGCTTAACCAAAATCGAAGCAATATTTTTCAAGACATAATTTGTAAAATAGTAGAAAACAAATTCAATGGAAATTTGCTAATTAAGAAAGTACATGATGAAAAAGTCTAATTTAATACTTAATTTATATTTTAAAATTCAGTTACTTACTAATTAATTAGAGTAACGGTGACTTTGTCACACTGACATCCTACTAGCTCCCCATGCAATTTCAACTTAAAACAACGTGCTATCCTAGTATATAAAAAATTAGAAAAAGTACAAAGGACTTTATTTAAGAGAATATAGAGTTTACTGTGTAAACTAGAATTAACTATGATTGTTTAGATACTATAATTAATTTTGTAGTATCTAATTTTTATATTTTTAATATACACTATTTTTAGTATAATGTAAATAATAAAAATCTATTATTTTG
>JAAVYV010000016.1 GCA_022791325.1 Clostridia bacterium | reverse complement strand
TCTTACACCTGCAACAACATCTTCACCTTGTGCATTCATTAAGTATTCTCCAAATATTTTGTTTTCTCCTGTAGCTGGGTTACGTGTGAAGGCAACACCTGTTCCACAGTCCTCTCCCATATTTCCAAATACCATTTCTTGAATGTTTACAGCTGTTCCCCAGCTTCCTGGTATATCGTTTAATCTTCTATATGTTATAGCTCTTGCATTGTTCCATGAACGGAATACGGCTTTTACACCTTCTATTAATTGTACTCTTGGGTCTGATGGGAATTCTTCTCCCTTAGCATTTTTGTATACTTCTTTAAATCTTACAACTAATTCTTTTAAATCTTCTGCTGTAAGTTCTGTGTCTAATTTAACACCTTTTGCTTCTTTTACTTCATCTATTATTTTCTCAAAGAAAGGCTTTGGTATTTCCATAACAACATCACTAAACATTTGAATAAATCTTCTGTAGCTATCATAAGCAAATCTTTCATTTTTTTGTGCTATTGATTTAACTACTTCTTCGTTTAAACCTAAGTTTAGAACTGTATCCATCATTCCTGGCATTGATGCTCTAGCTCCTGAACGAACTGATACTAGTAATGGATTTTCTAAGTCTCCAAATTTCTTTCCTGTAATTTCTTCTAATTTTGCTAAGCTTGCAAAGATTTCTTCTTCTATTTCTGGTGATATTTTTTCACCATCTTCATAATATCTTGTACATGCGTCTGTTGTAACTGTGAAACCTTGTGGAATTGGTAACCCTAAATTAGTCATTTCTGCTAAGTTAGCTCCTTTTCCTCCTAATAGTTCACGCATGTTTGCATTTCCTTCGCTAAAAAGGTATACATACTTTTGACTCATATAAAAACCTCCTTGTTTTTTTATGTCTTAACTATATGATTTTGTTAAAACTTTTTCGTTTTTAGCTCGTCCTAGAATATTTTTCCAGAACGTACTTATTATACCCATAAAATGGGGAAATGTAAAGATTTTTTTGTAATTTTTTATTTTTTGTTTTTCTATTGACATATATTGGAAAATATAGTATTATATATTTAATCTCAAAGATTTATACAATAAATCTTTTCATGCAATAGTAAAAAACCCCATTGTTACAGCAATGGGGTTTTTCCTTAATCGTTGAACTCTTTTAATATGTACAATACTAAGATTAAGGCTATTATCTTTAGTAATCTCTTCATGCAACAAACCTCCCTTCTACCTTTTAGTAAAAGGTTTGTTTATTATATATTATGTCACTGTATTTTTCTATACCTTCGACAAAGGTTCTATTAATATGACAAAACAACCGAAAATTTTTATTTTTCGGTTGTTTTGTTATTTTTAAAACTCTAATTTTTCTTCTAACCATGCTGGTATTTCGTTTATTTTTAAACGTATTTGTTCCATTGTATCTCTATCACGTATTGTTACTGTGTCGTCTTCTAATGTGTCAAAGTCTACTGTTACACAGTAAGGTGTTCCTATTTCGTCTTCTCTTCTATAACGTTTTCCTATTGAGCCTGCTTCGTCGTAGTCACACATAAATTTCTTTGATAATTTTGTATAAACTTCGTCTGCTTTTTCACTTAGTTTTTTAGATAGTGGAAGTACTGCTACTTTGTATGGTGCTAGTGCTGGGTGTAAGTGCAGAACTGTTCTTGTGTCTCCTTCTGCTATTTCTTGTTCTTCATAGCTATTGCATAACATAACTAAGAAGATTCTATCTACACCAACTGCTGGTTCTACACAGTATGGCACATATCTTTCGTTTGTTTCTGGGTCTAAGTATGTTAGGTCTTGCTTTGAGGCTTCCATATGTCTTGATAAATCATAGTCTGTTCTATCTGCTATTCCCCATAACTCTCCCCAACCAAATGGGAATAAGAACTCTATGTCTGTTGTTCCTTTGCTGTAGAATGATAGTTCTTCTTTTGAGTGTTCTCTCATTCTTAAGTTTTCTTCTTTTACCCCTAAGTTTATTAACCAGTCTTTACAGAATTTTTTCCAATATTCATACCATTCTAAATCTGTACCTGGTTTGCAGAAGAATTCTAGTTCCATTTGTTCAAATTCTCTTGTTCTAAATATAAAGTTACCTGGTGTTATTTCATTTCTAAAAGAACGACCCATTTGGCCTATTCCCATTGGCATTTTACTTCTTGTTGTACGTAGTACATTTTTAAAGTCTACAAACATTCCTTGTGCTGTTTCTGGCCTTAGGTATACTTCTGATTTTGCGTCTTCTGTTACTCCCATAAATGTTTTGAACATTAAGTTGAATTTTCTTATTTCTGTAAATTCTTGTTTTCCGCAGTTAGGACAAGTAATATTATTTTGATTTATATATTCTACTAATTGTTCATTTGTCCAACCATCTAAACCTGAAATGTCTTTGCCTTGTTTAAATCCCCATTCTTCTATTAATTTATCTGCTCTATGTCTTGTTTTACATGCTTTACAATCTATTAATGGATCTGAAAAACCACCCACATGACCAGTTGTTACCCAAACTTGTGGATTCATCATTATTGCTGCATCTATCCCCACATTGTGTTTATTTTCTATTATAAATTTTTTCCACCATGCATCTTTAATATTTTTCTTAAGTTCAGCTCCTAAAGGTCCATAATCCCAAGAATTTGCTAACCCCCCATATATTTCTGAACCTGGGTATACAAACCCTCTATTTTTGCATAATGCAACTAATTTTTCCATTGTTAATTCTGACATTTTAATTCCTCCTTATATATTTTAGGTATATCACCTTTATTTTAGTTTTACATTTAAAGTTTCCCAAAAGTTCCAGACACCCCATTTGTGCCAGATACCCCAAAAGGAAACGTCCCCAATTGGAAAGAACTTTCATTCCTAGCCTTTTACAGCTAGGGACGAAAGTTCTATTTTCCGCGGTTCCACCCTAATTGGTAATTATTTTCTAAATTACCCACTTTTATTTTTATATGCTCCAAAGCTCCCCACAAATATTTTATTGTTGGCTTTCACCATTCCCAACTCTCTTTTTTAATAAAATAACTTTGCTTTTTCTTTTTCATCACACTTATATTTAACTTATATTATTTTAGCTTTTTTTTATGATAAAGTCAATAGTAGTATTTATTTAATTTTGAAATTTTTTTAAAAGAAATTTGAAATAGAAATGAAAGAATTTGGATGGAAAGTTTTGAACACGTCCCAATTCTTTCCCTCCTAAATCTTCCAACAAAAAAAGAATGGTTACCCACTCTATTTTATGTTTCTTATTGAATTCCATATTTTTTCTTAAATTTATCTGCTCTACCACCTGTTGTTTCTCTTTTTAAATTACCTGTCCAGTATGGATGACATTTTGAGCAAACGTCTACTTTCATATCAGCTTTTACTGAATTTGTTTTCATTACGTTTCCACATGCACATGTAATTGTACTTTCTGTATATGTTGGATGTATTCCTTCTCTCATTTTGTATTCACCTCTTCCTCTCTTTTTTAAACTATCTTTATTATATTATCATACAAATAATTTTTTTTCAAGTATTTATATGTTTTTTATTTATTTTTCTTGTTCTTGCACATATTTTGCTGAAGCTTCTAGTTCATCTTCTATTGATGGATGAAATACAAACTTATTAACCATATTGAACAAGCATGCAAGTACTACTATAATTAATAATACCTTTTTCCAAACTTTAGCTATCATTTTTTTCTCCTCTAAAAATTATACTACATATTAATTATACTATATTTTTTTATTTTGTCAATGCCCATTTTGTTAATCGATAGCATAAATTTTTTGTAGGGTAACTTTTGATAGAAATTTTAAAAGTATTTATTTAACTGAATTTTTGATTCCAATTTAATTTTATATTTTTAACTTAGATTTTAAACTTTTTTGAGTTCATTTAATAAACCTTTATTAAGGCTATATTTTTTATATCATATTTTACTTTTTTATTCAATACTAAATTGCTATTCCAT
>JAAVYV010000015.1 GCA_022791325.1 Clostridia bacterium | reverse complement strand
TTTTTTGGTTTTTATTTTTTACATTTTTATTTTTTACATTTTTATTTTTTACATTTTTATTTTTTACATTTTTATTTTTTACATTTTTATTTTTTATTAATATTATTAACTATTAATTTTAATATATATCTTTTAAATTGTCTCTATCTTCTTATTTTATTGTCTTTTTGACATGTCTAATTTTAGATAACTTTCTATTAAGTTTACCTAGCCAATTTTATATTTAGCATTTTTTATAACTTTCTCTTATATTTTGTACTATATTTACTATCGGACTACTAAATTACAAGATTTTTGCTTTTTTATAAAATTTATAGTTTTTTATTCTACATAATTGTATTATCATTGTTATACATTCTTGTATTAACAAATGAATATAGTAATGAAATTATTTGGTCTTTTGTTGTAATATCTTTAACAACATTTCCACACCTTGCTAAACACTCTTTTATTTTATAAAAATTATCATTTAATTCTTCAATTATCATTTCTTCTGTTTTAATATTTTCGTGTGTTTTTATATTTTTTATTATTATATAGAATCTTTTATTTGAGGATTTTTTATTTTGATTTAATCTTTTTATATACCCAATATAATTTTCAGAAATTTTTTTAATATTTTCTTTTTCGATATTTTTTTGTGAATTTATTTTTGAAATATGTTTTGATAAATCTTCTTTATTACTTTGAATTAAAATTTGGATATCAAAATTACATGTTTTTAAAAATAATTTATAAGAATTTAAAATTGCTTCTTTTTCTAGTTCAGATTTTAGATTAAAATTAATTGGATTTATTTGAATTATTTTTACATATAAATTTTCTTCTAATTTAATAATTCCATTATCCAAAATTTTCTGAAACGGAAGCCAATCTTGTACTGAATATAATTGTTCTTGTTTCATTTTTTATTCCTTTCTTCATTTTTATTTTATAATTATATTTTAACTTGTATTTATGTAAATGTCAACAAAAATCGTTCGTCAAATTACGACAGTATTTTTATTTTCCCATTTATTCTTAATATCTTCTCCATAATTTTTTATTTCTTAATAAAAATTATTTTAATAATTTAATGACAAATTTTATTAATTATGTTATATTATGATATATTAAAATAATATATTCATTATATAATGAAAGGAGTTAACACTTATGATTACTAAATTAACAGATAAACAAATAGAATTGGCAAAAGAACAAGAATGGGTAATTTTATCAACAACTAATAAAGATGGAAAACCTCATTCTATTATTGTTCAACCAAGTAGAATAGAAAGTGATAAAATAATATTATCAAATATTCAAATGAAAACTTCTATTGATAATTTAAAAGAAAATAATAAATGCTTTATTAATATATTTTTAAAAGAAAACGATGATATGCAAATTAAAATTGATGGTATTGCTAAACTTTATGATTCTGGTAAATTATATGAAAATATAAAAGAATATGAAGAAACTAACAATTTACCACCTAAATTAAAAGTAAATTCTATTATAGTTATTGACTTTAAAAATATAGAAATTTCAAATGGATAGGTAAATTAATATTAAAAAAATAAATTATAAAATATAATTTTTATAATTTATTAATTGTATTTAATTATTATTTTTTTAAATAATAATATACTTCGCATAAATCTTTAAAACCTAATTTTCTATACATTTTTGCTGGATAAAATCTTGTTCTGTTTGTAAATATGCTACTTTTATATTTTTATTTTCCTCTTATTTTTAAACTAATAATATTCCACCATTTACATTTAAGTTTTCTCCATTAATATAATCTGCCTCTTCACTTAATAAGAATAATACTGCATTTACTGTATCATCAATTTCTCCTAATCTCTTACTTGGATTTTTTTCAGCAGTTTCCTCTATTTCTTCTTCTGTATAACTTTGCCTTGATAATGGTGTTAAAGTTAATGATGGGCTAACTGTATTTACTTTTATATTATATTTGCTTGTTAATTCTAAGGCAGAACATTTTGTAAGCATTATAGTAGCTGCTTCACATGTGCAATAAGCAACTGATTCTAACGCAGGTCTATCTCCTAACCTAGATGCTATATTTACTATTCTTGGTAATTTTGCATTTTTCATTAATGGAATAGCATATTTTGTACACATCCATCTTCCTACAAGATTAACATCTAACTCTTTTCTAAATTCTTCAGGAGTTAAATTTTCTATTGAATTTATTTTGTCATAGGCTGCATTATTTACTAGTCCATCTAATTTTCCATAAGTTTTATTAATTATTTCAAACATATTTTTCACTTCATCTTCAACTGAAATATCTGCTTTTATAAATAATACATTATTTTTATATTTTTCAAACATTTTTCTTGTTTCATTTGCTTTTTCTTCACTTTTAGAATAATTTACTATTACTCTTGCTCCTAATTCTAATAACTTTTTAGCCATTCCTTGACCTATTCCAGAAGTTGATCCTGTAATTAGAATGACTCTATCTTTAAAATTCATGTTCTTATTTCCTTTCTTTTAAAATTTATTAATTTATGGTTATTATAACATGTAACTTTATATTTGTCTTTATAAAAATAAAAAAATAACCATCTGTTAAACAAATGATTATTTTTATTTTAGCATTCTTCAATAGCTACAAAAAATATTTCTTCTAATTCATTATATATTTCTTTTGCTCTTTCTAATGGTAGAGACTTTCCTTCTTCTCCTTTTCCTATTTCTATTGTATAACCTGGTTTTCCATATTTATCTATAAACCAATCTTTATAACCTGCAAATGATGAGTAATAGTTTGGTTCTGTAAGTATATAGCCAGTTACTTTTTCCATTTTTTTACCTATTTCATATGCTTTTTGTACTTTTTTATTTAAATAATTCCAATATATTTCTTGCCCTTGTGAGTGTAAAGATATTGCCATATCAAAATTAAACATTTCTGTAAAATTAATTATATTTTTTGTTTCTATTTCTGATATTGCATTTGGTCCAGGGTAATCTCTTGACCCTGGAGATATTATTCCTTTTTTTGCTTTATTTTTTACTGCTTGTTCCCAACCTGCTGGATAATTTAAATTTAAGTCTACTCCCCTTATATTTGCTTTCCAATCTTCTAAATTATTTATATATTTTTCCCATATATTTTTATATAACTCACTTGATAATATTTTTTTATCTTTTAAGCATAAACCAACTCCATCTGGATTTACCATTGGCACTATATATATACTTGTTCTATTCCATAATTCTTCAATATTTCTTCCTTTATAATTTTTTTTATTTTTATATAAATATAAATATTTTTCAATAAACATCATTGTTATTAAAGAT
>JAAVYV010000014.1 GCA_022791325.1 Clostridia bacterium | reverse complement strand
TTTGTTTTGTTGCATATAATATCATATCTAAACTCCGTTTTTCTTTTACTTTTTCATATATATTTTTCCAACTATCAACTCTATATAAATCTGTTTTATCATTTATATTACCTTTACTACTAAATAATATAGTTTCAATTCCTAATTCATTGACTTTTTTACAGTTTGCTATAGAATCATCTATAAACAAATCTATCTGCTCAATTTTACAAATCTTTGCTTTATCAAAATCACAAATCAATTTATCATAGTGAATATTATTGTTTTTTAATTCTTCAACAGTAGTTTTATATTCATCTGTATATAATGTTTTGTCCCTTGCTGTAATAACTATTATTTCGTGACCTAAAGCTCTAATTTTATCAATATATTCCGCAACTTTTGGTTTGAACGGTGTGTTTGGAATAACTTTATCATAATATTTTCTTGCAAATTCGAGTTCTCGCTCTTTCATCTCTTTTGGCAAATTACTATATGAAATATTTCTATCTTTTAAATATTTTATATCTACATCAAAAAATTCTGCTATATATGGCATTAAATAGTCAAATGTGTCTGCCATTGTATCGTCTATATCTATTCCTATTTTCAATTAATTACATTCTCCTTATTTTTTATTATATTTGTTTTACAAATGCTTTATCTCTATTTTCGTCATATCCTAGTTTTCTATATAATTCATGTGCACATTTTCTATGAAAGCCACTAAATAACCATATTCTTGATATATCTTCTTGTTTTGCTATTTCTTCAGCTTTATTCATTAGTTTTGTTGCAATTCCTAATCTTCTATATTCTTCTTTTATTGCTAAATCCCATATAGTTGCCTCTTTTCCTGATGGCAATGTTAAGATATTTAAAGTTACTGTTCCTACTAAATTATCATTTATATAATAGCCTAATATATGAATATCTTTATTATTTTGGGATTTTTTATATAAATTTTTCATCTTCTCATAGCTTATATTATTATAAAAAACATTCTTTAATATTTGTTGTAATTGTTCTAAATCTTTTTCCTCTATATTACTTACTATGTTATCTCTTTTCATTTCTTACTCCTACTTTAAATACCTATATTTCTTGCTTACAATTTAATTGATTTATCTTTCTAATATATATCAAAAATTAACTGTTACCATTTCTAAATTTTCTATTGCTCTAACTTTTAATCCAAGTATTCTATGAATTGCATATATAACTCCTCCATGTGTAACAATTAGAATCTTTTCGTTATTATAATCATTTTTTAACATTTCTAAAAAGTCTAAAATACGATTATCAAATTTTTCAAATGTTTCTCCATTTGGTGGAACTGCTTTATTATGCATTAAAAATTGTTTTTCATCAGTATTAGGAGTATTCTCCCAATCACCAAGTCCTCTTTCAATTATTCTTTCATCATAAATTTTATTTAAATAAGGAACTAAGATTTCAGCAGTTTGCTTTGTTCTTTTTAATGTAGAGCAAAAGCAAATATCAAAATCAGATGGAAAATTTCTTGATTTTTCCTTAGTATCTTTTAAACCTTTTTTACTCAATTCACAATCAACTTGCCCTTGTAGTAATCTTTTCTCATTATAAACACTTTCTGCATGACGAATTAATGTAATTTTCATAATTATATTGATCCTCCCTAACGTTACTTTATCTTTTTGATTTATAGAAAAACAATTTGCTAATCATTTTCAATTATCTCTACTAAAATTCCGTCTGGATCATTAATAAAGAAATATGATTTTCCTAGTCTCCCTATCTTTATATCTACACTTTCACAAATGCTATTTTGTAATACAAATTCTTTTGCTTGTTCAATATTTTGTACTCCTAATGCAAAATGCTTTGTTCCTAGTATTGGCAAATCTGTTACTGTTGCCTTTGCTGTTTCTGGTAAGTCTGTATATTCCTTATAACAAAATATTTCTAAAACTGTATTATTTAGTTTTAACATATTTATTTTTATACTTTCATCTTCTGCTTTCCAAGATTTAAACTCTTTAAATCCAAACTTTTTATAAAATTCTATACTCTTTTCAACATTTGTTACACTTATTGCAACATGATTTATATTAAACATAGTTTCATCATCTCCTATTAATTTTTTCTTTATTTATATCACAACTTTACATTTTTTCATAGTGTTTTACCAATATTTGCAAAACATATTTATTCTTACATTTGCTTAATTGCCACAAAATCTCCAATAGAAATAATGTCAAGAGCGAGTGATAACGAGTTTATTTACTCTTGATATTATTTTTATTGGAGATTAAAATTTTTTCGCAAATGTATGGGGCAAATTTTTCAATATTTTTGACCTACATAATTTTATAAGTCAAAAAATCCTAAAATTTTGACCTATAAAAAAATAGACATCAGCACATATCTACTGACACCTAATTTTATAAAGATTCTCTATAACTTATTTTAATAAATTTCCTCTAACACTTGAAATACTTAACATTTCTTTGTATCTACTTACCAGCACAACCTATACCTGTTATGCTTACAGTAGATACAATCGTAAATTTTCCAGTATTTCAAACACTTTGCTCAATTTTCTGAGAATAAATTTATGTGTTTCCACTTACCACTTAAGCAATTACTTTAACTTTCACACCCAAATTTTGATGTTTTTCTTTTCCAAATCTGCCTTTTTCTTCAAAAGCTATAATCTCTGAAACAATATCAAAATCAAGTATTAGCTGTCTTGTTTTAATTGTAGCACTGCCACGCATTCCACGTGGCTTGTGAACGGAAACATATCCACACTATTTTTTATAATCTCTTTCTAATACTTTTATTGACTGTTCTGTTGGCTCTAATCCATATTCATAACTCTCTTTAAATATTCTAGGTAATTTCTTTAATCTAAAATTCAAATCCTCTAAATCACATATATTTAAATCTAAATTTTCAGTCCCTAACCAGTTAGAATACATTTCATAATCTTCACCTTTTTTTATTTCAAAGGCTTTTTTAATATCTTCTAATCCCATCGTTCCACCACAATCTTCTATTATTCCAAAGCCTTCACCCTCAATTACTTTTGGTAATTCTTTTCCAGGTATATTTTCATCTTGAAATATTCTCTCTAATACTACATTAAATCTCCAGTTATCTCCAAAATCATATTGAAATTCCATTTTTTGATTTTCTTTATCTAATACCCATTTCAATTTCATATCTTTTGCATCTTTTAATTCTCTATACCTCTTATCTAATCGTGGAATAATATCATCATCTTCAAATATGCATCCATATTGTCCAATTTTAAACAAATCATCATTTTTAAAATCCTCTACATGCTTATTATAATATTCCAAATTATTAATAATAAAATTATTTAATTCATCAACTTCAAATTCATATAAATGTCTTCCTTGCATCTCAAAAAGTGTCATTAATATATAAGCTAATCTTGCCATGGTTATATCATTCATTACTTGAAATCTTCTCCATATTTTTGGTTCGTAATCTTGTAATTCTGCATATATTTGATATATTGGTTTACTTGCCATATTTTTTCATCTCCTATTTAATATCTATAGTCTATATTTTTAACTAAGTATTGTGTAGCTTCAATTCTCAGAAATCCATTTTGGGCATAAAATTTGATTAATTTTTCTATTTTTCCTCCAAAATTATCTTTTTACAATTTTACCATATTAAGTAAAAAAAATAAAGCCTTAAAATTTTACTTTTAAAATTCTATAAAAAACAAGATATAACTAGCCCATCAACACTTTAGCTATATCTTGTCTTTTTGAATTTGCTATTTTAATTTGTAAGAACCCATGCTTGTGCGTTTTCATCAATATGAATACATTGTGATTCCAAAAATGCATAGATTTCTTCGCACATTTCATCCAGTAAATCGCCATAAAAAATTAGTCTTGACTCTTCATCAAAGTATGCACATTAATACCAATTGCCTTTTTCATCATTTCGACATTCTACATATGGTTCATCATTTTTATAGTTCATTCTGTACTGTCTCATAGGAAAATCCTCCTCTTCAATAATTATCGAGTCGTTTACTTTTTACAAAAGGTTGAAAATATTATACCATACAATGCCTATAAAATAAAGTATTTTGAGCATATTTCTTCTTAAAACACTTCTTTTCGCTTATTTAATTACCAACCCCAACTTCACAATAGGATTTCTTTCACTCAAGAAAACTCCTTTAATCTCAATACTTTCTGGAATCGGACGAGCAATTCTCGCCCCTACATGTCCATTTTTTCTACCGTTCTTTAGTGTTACTTCCTTGTGTACTGTTGATTTACTTACTCCAAACTTTTTTGCTGCCCCTCTTACTGTATCTTTTGAATCTATAATATAATGTGCTAGCTCAATTGCACGTTCCTCTATTTTGTAACTTTTCATAAAGAAAACCTCCATATTGAATACTTTTGTTTAAGTGTATTCATGTGAAGGCTTTATTAGAACTCTATTTGTTCTTATGCTTTTGTTTTTTACTATTAATTTTAATGTTTCCAATATCTTTCATCATGTTATTCATTATATATAATCCATAATCTAACATTGTAAATCTTGCAGTTTCATCTTCAAAACAACTAAGTTACTAGATAAACTATATTATTTATAATCTTTGGCCATTGAAGTCTTCCATGGTTATTTTATAGTTATATTTTTACTCCTTAATTTTTTAGATTATTTCTGATAACTTTGAATATTCTCTCTTTTGTTTTTCAAACTTACTTTTGTTCTTTAAAAAAATTCAAAAAAATATCTTACATATTTTTTACTTATTTCTTTTCCACAATCACTTTTTTCTGCATTTAATACTGCATTAAATAAACTTATTTATCCCTTAAAACGCATTAGTAACATTTTTTAATTTGTCACTAATGCGTCTTTTTTTATAATATTCCCATTTTCTTAGCAAATTGTTTTCCTTTTCTTACCATATGTCTCTTATTTCTTCCTGACATTTCTCTATACATCATCATAGCTCCTGCTGTTGCAATTCCACCTATTACTATTCCTTTTACAAATTTCATATTCATTCACTTACCTCCCTTTTAAATTTTATAATTTTATAACATTTATTATAAAATTATTGCTTTTTAATTAGTATGTCTTTTTTCTTGTTATTCTATACTCTTTATATAATTTATAAATTTCATGCACTGCAATTATTAGTATGAATACTGCAAAATATTTTTTCAAATGTGCTGAAGGTATTTTTTCTGAAATAAGTACTCCTATTATGCTACCCAATATTCCAAATATAGATATATTTACTGCTAGTTTAAAATCAACATTTTTTTGTTTTATATTAATTGCAATTGCTGCAAGTGATGTTGGAATAAAAAATACTAAATTGGTAGCTTGTGCTATATGTTGATCTAAATTCATAAATAGTGATAAAAGTAAAATTAATATTGTTCCTCCACCCATTCCTAATCCTGTAACAATTCCTGCTATTATTCCAAAAATAATTGGTAACATTTTTTTCTCACCTTCCCAAATCTTTCCTTAACCTGTAATTATCATCTTTATTGATACATATAACAAAAAACAAGTAAATAATATCCTAATATATTTTGTTTTCATTTTTTTCAAAAGTTTTGCCCCTATTGCGCCACCTATCAGTCCACCTATGGCACACATAAGCCCTATTTCCCAATTTATAAATTTATCCTTGTAATAGAATATACTGCTTGTAATTACCATAGGTAATATACACATTATTGCTGTTCCTCTTGCTTTTTTATCTTCTATTCCTAATAAATATATAAAAGCAGGAACTAATATGAGCCCCCCTCCTGATGCAAAGAGACCACATATTATTCCTGCTACTATTCCTATTAATGCCCTTTTTATATTTTTCACTTAAATAGTTTTCTCCTTTTTCTCTTCTATTTAAGTATTATTAGCATTTTGGAGTATTTTATTCTTTTTTTACTAAATCATCTTTCATATTTTAGGAATACGTTTTTCCTTATATAATTCATTAATTATATTTATTTTAAATATTAAGGATAACAATAAGTTTTACTGTTACCCTTTTCTATTTATACTTCATTTCTCCTTAATTCTGAAACTATTTGACTTAAATTTTCTACTAAGTAGTCTACATCTTCTTTTGTATTTTCTATTCCAAATGTTACTCTTAATGCTCCTTTTGCCATTTTACTATTTGTTCCTATTGCCATTAGTACATGTGATGGGTGTGGGTTTCCTGTACTACATGCACTTCCTCCTGAAGCACATATTCCTTTTTCATCTAGTTTATATAATAGTTCTTCTGATATAACCCCTTCAAATGATATATTGGCATTGCCTGGAAGTCTATTTATTCTGTCTCCATTTAGGCTTACATTTGGGATTCTTTTTTCAACTTGTTCAATATAGTAGTCTCTTAAATTTTTTAATTTTTCATTATATTCTTCATAATTTTTATAAGAAAGCTCTATTGCTTCTCCTAAGCCTACTATTCCTGCTACATTTTCTGTTCCAGCCCTTTTATCTCTTTCTTGATGTCCTCCATCTTGTAATTTTTCAAATTCTATTCCTTCTCTTACATATAATGCTCCTACCCCTTTAGGTCCATAAAACTTGTGTGCCGACATTGATAACAAGTCAATATTCATTTCTTCTACATTTATTTTTAGGTTTCCTATAGCTTGAACACTATCTGTATGAAATAATACATTGTGTGCTTTTGCAATTTTTCCTATTTCTTTTATTGGCTGTATTGTTCCTATTTCGTTATTTGCTGTCATTATGCTTATTAATATTGTATTTTCTTTAATTGCATTTTCTAGTTCATATAAAGAAATTTGTCCTTTTTTATCTACATTTAAATAAGTTACTTCTACTCCTTGTTTTTCTAAACTTTCACAAGTATGTAATACTGCTGGGTGCTCTATTTTTGTCGTTATAATATGATTTTTCTTTTCTCTATTTTTATAGCAAATTCCTTTTATTGCTAAATTGTCACTTTCACTGCCACAAGATGTGAAATATATCTCTTTTGCCTTACAATTAATTGCTTTTGCAACTTTTTCTCTTGCTAAATGTACAGCTCTTTTAGTTTCTCTTCCGTTTACTGTACATAGAAGAAGCATTACCATATTCTACCGTAAAAAATGGTAACATTGCATTTAGTACTTCTTCTCTAACATATGTTGTTGCAGCATGGTCAAAATATCTTATCTTCATATTATTTCCTCTTTCAACTTTCTTCTTTTTAATATTATATTATTTTAAATTTTTTTTATTCTTAAATTCATTAATGTACTTCTTCAAAACAGATGGTATTGCTTAAGTTATTTTTAACAGTTATTATAAATAAACTGTTCCCTTATAATCAAAAATTGTTTTTCCTTATAAAATAAAAAACATTAGACTTTATATAATCTAATGTTTTTTACTTTATATTTTGGAATTTTTTATGTTATCGTTTTTTAATTTTGTGCCCATCTTAGAACTTTTATATCTTTATATGTATTTAATACATCTTTATATTTTTCGTATTCTTCTTCCCATATAATTTGTGGCACTTTGTCAAATGCACTAAATACTTTTTCTGCTTCCATTAAGAATATTATTTGTTCTTGTGCACTCATTTTTTCATATCTTTTTGAAAATGCATATAATTTATCTAACATTTGGTTTGCTTGTATAAAGCTCCAAAAGTCTCTTACGTTTAACCCTGCTAACCTTAATTGCAATACTGAATATGCAATTAATGCAAATATTATAAATATTAGTATATATATTATCATCATTAGTTCCATATTTTTCACCTTCTCTTTTGAATATATTACTATTATAACATATTTGTAATATAATTGCAATATTTTTGTAATATTTCTTTGTTTCACCTACATTATAACTTAAAATAGTGCACTTTCATAGTATAGCATAAAAGTGGATTCGCTACATAGGTCGCCCTTTAGTAGCGCCCCCTACAATGTGAAATGTATTCCTAAAAGTCAACTTTTCCTATACTATAAAAAGAAGAAGTGTACTTTTTAGCACTTCCTCTTCTTATCTATCTACCGTTTTATCCTTCGGCAAACCTCATATAATGAAGTTACCTGCATTGTTGGCTTATATTCTGACTTATTTTTTTTGCATTCTGGGTTAAACCAAATAGATTTAATTCCTGAATTATTTGCAAAGGCAATGTCATTTTTTATGCTATCACCTATTATTACGTACTCTTTTTCGTGTCCATTTTCGATAACTCTTTTTGTAGATTTTTGGTGCCTCTTTAAATAGTTATCATCTCCTGCATAAACTTCCTTTATGTATTGCAAAACACCATACTTTTCTAATAATGAGACTTGCTTTACATATGGCATATCTGTTAATACAATATTCTTGTAGCCTTTACTATAGAAATACTCAATTGTTTCTCTTGCTCCCTCATTTAACTCACTAGTTTCTATCATCATCCACTCATCAAAAAACTCATCTGCTTTTATCCCATTTTCTAAAAGTATTGGCATACATTTTTGTATTAAGTCAATATATGCCGTTTTCGTTACTTTTTGATGTTCAAAATGACTTTCAATACTTTCTATCATTTTAAAGTATTCATTGCTGAATCTTTCTGTTAAAGGTATTCCCAGCTCTTTAGTAACTATTTCTGCTTCATGTTCTACATGTTTCCAGATTGTTCCATCACAATCCCATATTAGTATCCTTATTCCATCAAGTCTTCTCATATATACTACCTCCATTCGTAGATAATAACTTTTTACTACAGTATCATGGCATTATATTACTATATTTTTAAATTTATGTCAATTGATTTTATAAAAATTTTAAAAATGTTAGTAATACTGCTCCTGGTACTCCTAATATTCCAACTACTATAGCTGTTCCTATATTAAGCCCTATATGAAAGTTAAAACCTGCTCCTATTAGGTTTATTATAAATATTAAAATCCCTCCTAATATGGCATTTCCTATTAATTTTAATATACTTTTTAATGGTAAGATAAATATTCTACCTATTATAAGTAAAAAAAATATACAAGCTAAATAAGTTATTATTGTATTTGTTTCCAATATTAATCACCATACCTTTTTTACGTAGTTTGACTCTCCCACTAAAGTAAAAGAAAATCCTTACTATATAATTTTACAAATGCTAGACTTTATAATAATTTTCATTACTTAAAAAATCCCCAATTTGCTTTATTTAATATTATGAATAATATTGGACAAATATTACTTACTTTACTTATATATTTTTATATTGCTGTATTTAATTTTATTTCTAACTGTTTTATTATATCTATTGCTATACCTTGCTTTTTTGCCTGTTTTACTAAATAGTCAAACTTTGCTCTGGTTGCCTTTATTTCATATGTGTAATAGTCTATTAGGTCATCATGTGCATATTCAAAGTTTTTACATGCTTCATCTAATTCTTTCTTAGCTTTCATTATACTCACTACTAATTCAATTTCTTTTTCTTCCTCTGTTTTTTGAGGTATTTTTGTTTCTTTTATATAGTCATTTTCCATAAATATTGCCCCCTATAATAAATACTTAGTTTTCCTCTCTAATAATGCTCTTCTCAGAACCAAGGTAGCTTTTGCACGCAGGTCTCCCAAAGCGAGCCCCTACAATATAGAATATATTCCCAAAAGTCGACTTTTCCTATATCATAAGAGGAGTGTCCCCTGCGTTCCGATTTCGAAAGCGAAAAGGACCGTCCCTACCGTGCGCACTTATTACTAGTATATTCAATTTTTTCCTTTTTATACCAAGTTTATTATTATTATTCCTATTGTTTGAATTATAAATAGATTAAGCATATTGGATGTAAGTAGGTTATTTGTGGCTTCTACAATTCCTTCTTTTGCGTCTTCTTTTTTATAATGTTTTTGTGACTCGAAAAATGTTATAAGTTCTGGTAGGCTTGTTATAAATCCTAATGCTATACCTATTATGGCTTCTGGTATATTAAATGCTACTTTTAGGCTTTCTAACACATTTCCTAAATTGTCTCCTATAAAATATAGTATTACACTTGTACATAATAATGCTACTAAATATTTTATAATTACTTTTATTTTTCCTTTAATCCACTTTTTCTCTTTTTCTATTTCTTTATATATCTTTTCATCTTGCTTTTTTAAGTACAGTTTATGCACATTTGAGTTTATATAGTAAAACAATATAAAAAGTAAGATAAATACTATTGTAAAATTTATATTAAATTCTATTTTTGAAATTACCATTAATATTGGAATTAATATAGTTGCCATTACTAACACTAGTTGTACTTTTATGCCTTTACTATTTAATAATTTTTGATTCTTATTTAATACTACTGCTGCAATATATTGTATTAGGTTTATTACATTAGAACTAATTATATTATAAATACTAGTTCCAGCAAGTCCTGCAAATGCTGAAAATGATACAGTTAAAAATTCAGGCACTGAGGTCGCCACTCCTGCTATATCTCCTACTACTTTAGCTGATAAATTTAGTGCTTCTGCTAATTTTCTTAGTAGTTTTACTAATATATATTTAGATATTAGTACTATTAAACTTGAAAGTGTTATAAATTTAATTATTTCTATTATCATAGTTTTCTCCTATTTTTTTCTTTCTTATTTGTTATTATTTTCTATATTTGTATTTTAATACATTTAGCTATAAATGAAAAGTATTTATTTTGTTATTTTTATATCTCTTCATGTTATTTTATTACAATCTATGTCCTTTTTTACTCACAAATTATTTTGTTTAGTAATATTATGTAGATGAGAGGTGTTTATTTATGTTACTTAATTGTTTTTTACTTGCTATATGTGTTAGTATAGATTCTTTAAGTATTGGTGTTACTTATGGGCTTAAAAATACAAAAATCTCCTTTGGTGCAAAATGTATATTATTTTGTATTTCTATAATTGTAACTACTTTTTCAGTCTTTTTAGGTTCTTCTATTTGCAAGGTCTTTCCTTCTTATGTTTCTTGTGCAATTGGCTCAATTTTACTTTGCTTAATGGGAGTATGGATTATTGTTCAAGCTATTACAAAAAATAAAGATGGTCACAGTGGTGTCACTGTTCAAATTATACGTGATCCTAGTTATTCTGATTTTAATAATTCTAATCAAATAGAAGCAAAAGAAGCTTTATACCTTGGTATAGCACTCTCATTAGACTCTATTGGAATTGGTATTGGTAGTAGTATAATGGGGTTAAATACATTTTTGTTTCCTATTTTGGTTGCTTCTTTCCAATTGTTTTTCCTTTCACTTGGTGGATACTTAGGGAAAAAAATTAAAGACATTTCTAATATTCCTGAAAATATATGGGGTATAGTCTCTGGAATTTTGTTAATATTTGTTGGTATTAGTAAAATTGTTTTTTAAATTAATATTTGATAAAAAATGTTACATTACAATTTACTGTTTTATAATATTTTTGTTTTTAAGTTACTATTCTCAGTTGATATTAAATTGTAGGGGCGATTATTAATCGCCCGTGCTCCAACGGCTTTGCTATATTTCTAATTTAATCTTGAAACTTCTTTAAAGATCCATAGAAGTTTATGCTCTGTAGTCTGCGGGCGATTGTACTAAAGCATAACTTATCTGTAACTCACTTCGTTCGAACAGCTAAGAAAATAATCGCCCTACATTATTTTTTGCTTATTTTAATATTTCACCTGAATACTTTTTAATGTAGAAGCATATTTCTTTTATTGACTTTTATCTAATTAAGTTATATATTTATTATATTAAAAATATAAGGAGGATAAAATGTTTAAGAGAAAATGTAAATTTTTATTTATACTAGTTACTTTATTTATTTTAGTTTCTAGTTTTAGCTTAGCAACCCCTGAGCCTAGAACAGTGGAGGATGGTAATAGTATAATGCCTATTTCTGAAAATGTTCCAAATGATACAGAGCCTATTAATGAAGAAGTTCCTAATGAAGGTACAATTTCTGACCCTGAAATAATATATAATGATTTATACCTTGCTTCTGATAAACTTGAAATTGACCAATTAGTTGATGGTAATGTTTATGCTTTTGGAAATGAAGTTGTTGTTAAGGGAGAAATTGCAGGTAACTTATTTATTTTTGCTAACAAAGTAACTTTTGAAGAAAGTGCTTATATTTATAGTAGTTTGTTTGTTGCCGCGAGTGAAGTTAATATTAGTGGTTATGTTTGTGATGTATATTCATTTGCTAATAAATTTACTTTAAATGCTAATGCTTATGTAGGCAGAGATTTAAATGTTAGTGCTAATACAATAACCATAAATGGCCTTGTTAGAAGAGATGCTCACCTTAATGCTGCTACATATAATATTTTTTCTAAAAATGAAAATTTAATTGGTGGTAACTTAGAATATTCTAGTAGTACTGAACTTGATATTCCAGAAGGTATAGTTGGTGGCGAAATAAAATATAACAAAGAAACTGTAAATGAAGAAAGCGTTATAGAAAAAATATTTGATTATATTTTTGATGCAATTAATGGCCTAGTATATACATTGGTAGTTCTTTTACTTGCTTTATGGTTAGCTCCTAAGTTTGTAAATAGAGTTTCAAATATGGATACTAAAAAGGCTTTCATTTCTTTAGGTATTGGTATTGTGGCACCACTTGCTATACTATTTGCTTTAATACTTCTTGTATTTAGTGGTGTAGCTAGTTTAGTTTCAGTATCAGCTATATTCTTATTTATAGCAATATGTATGTCTGGAAATGCCTTTGCGAGTATTTACTTTGGAGCATTATTTACAAAGCTTCTAAAATGGGACGGAAAATTAAAATTTGTTTTAGCAAGTTTAATTTCTGCATTAGCAATATGGGTTATTAGCCAAATACCATACATTGGCGGAATATTCGGTTTCTTAGTAGCACTTTTCGGAATTGGTACATTATTTGTAAATGCAGTATATAGAAAAGAAATTGAAACAGAAAAAGCTCATCAAGAAATAAAAGAATAAAACAAAAGATGTAGAAATTAAGAAAGGATTTTGGACGTGTCCAAAATCCTTTCTTAATTTCTACATCTTTTGTTTTAACATTTTTATTGCTTTTGCATAGTCTTTCGAATTTGTTATATAGCTTCCTGCTACTAGTATGTTTGCTCCTGCATTTGTTACTTCTTTTGCGTTTTTTTCGTTTATTCCTCCGTCTACTTCTATGTCTACTTCATAACTATTTTCATATATAAATTTATTTAAGGCTTCTATTTTTTGTATTGTTTCTGGTATTAATTCTTGTCCTCCTTTTCCTGGTTCTACTGTCATTATAATTACTTTGTGAATATATGGCATAAATTCATATACTTTTTCTATATTGGTCTTTGGACTAATTGCTAAACCTACTTTGCAGTTATTTTGTTTTATATATGATATTTGCTTTAATACTTCCATTTCATTTTTACATGCTTCTATCTGAAATGTTATACTGTTTACTTCTAGGTCTATGTAGTCTTTTACGTATTCTTCTACATTATTTACCATTAGGTGAACTTCTATTGGTACGTTACTCACATTTTTTAAATTTTGTGTGTATTTTCTCATTTTTTCTAGAGTATTATTTTGTACAAATTTCCCATCCATTACGTCTATATGGAAATAGTCTGTTTTAGCAAACTCTAAATCATAAATTATCTTTATAATTTCTTCCTCGTTCGTGCTTAATAGTGATGTGCTTATTTCTACCATCTTCGTGCCTCCTTTTCTTTTAATTCATTATATATTTTGCAGAATCTTTCATATCTTTCTTGTTCTATTTCTCCATTTTTGGTGGCCTTTTTTATTCCACATTTTTCTTCTTTTAAATGCGAACAGCCTACAAATTCGCAATTCTTTATATTTTCTTTAAAATCGATAAAATATTTATCTAAATCACTACTTTCTATTTCTGTAATTTCAAAACTTGAAAATCCTGGTGTATCTGCTATATATGTATTTTCTTCTAATTCATACATTTTTATATCTGTTGTTGTATTTTTTCCTTTTTTATTTTTTGCGCTTATTTCTCCTTCTTTTGTTATTTCTTCATTAAATAATGCATTTATTATTGTAGATTTTCCTACCCCTGAATTTCCAGAAAAAGCACTTATTTTGCCTTTTAACTCTTTTTTTAAGTCCTCTATTCCATCTTTTTCTTTAGCATTTGTTAATATTACTTTGTATCCGCACCTTTTTGTATACTTTTTCAATATCTTTATAAATATCTGATAAGTCTATTTTATTTAATACTATGATTGGCTTTATATTTAAACTTTCTGCATAGCAAATTTGTTTATCTAACATAAGCAAGTCTGGCTTTGGATTTTTTGTGGAAATTACAAATACTATTTGTGATATATTTGCAATTTTAGGTCTTTTTATATATGTTTTTCTATCACATATTTGGCTTATAATTGCTTTTTTTTCGTCTATTACTTCTATTTCTACTATGTCTCCTACAACAGGTGAAAGTTCATCTTCCTTTTTAAACTTTCCCCTTGCTACCGCTTCATATATTCCATTTTCACATTTTATCTTATATAAATTAGATATATTTCCTATTATTAAACCTTGCATATTTCTCCTTCTTAATTGTGAAAGATTTATTATGCACCCTAAATCTTTCACATATTTTTTTCTGTTATTACTATATAATATTTTTATAAAAAATACAAGTTAAATTTTATTGACTTTTTGTTTAATTTGTTGTATATTATTTATGTAACTTTATTGTTTATGTTTATTATGAAAGGAGACATTATTATGTCAGATTCAGACAAATTACGGAAAACTTATGGAGATCTTAATCTAGCCTTGTCATTTTTTCTTCTTGCCATTGCTATTAGTAGCATTTGGCTTGCTATAATTTTGCCAAATTTTATAACTATACCTTTATCATTCATTTACATAGTATTTTTCTTTTTTCCTTGTTTCACATGGGCTACTGAGGACGCTTACAAATATTTTGTAGGTGTATGTAAAAAGAAAATTGATGGATCTGATAAAGCTAAATTGCTAAGAATAAATGGCTTAATTTCCCTAACATGGTCTTTTGCTTTTTTTGCTATTTCTATTTGTTGTTTGTGGGGAATTTTTGTATTTTGGAAAGTGGCTGCACTTATTCTTATACTAGTATTGGCTCTTTCCTTAGCCTTTTTTAATATTCTTATTACTGCAGCACGTGATAGCTTTATGTCTATAAAAAAAATATTTGACGAATACAGATAAAAAGCAGAGAGTGAAAAGAAAATTTTTCTTTTCACTCTCTATTATTCTACTCTACTGTTAATGTTGTACTGTTGTTTAGGTTTAGTTGATATTCTCTTCCTCCAAGTACTCCATCTATATATACTTTTATTGTTACTGTTCCTTTTCCTGATATTTTTACTGCTACTGCTTCATTTGTTGGTTTTACATTTTGCTCATATGCTGTTTCGGTTGTTCCTTGTGAGGTTACTGTTACTTTTAGTTTTACATCTTTTGGCTCTATTTCGTTTCCTTCTTCATCTTTTTCTGGTTTATAATTTGTTATAGATTTTACATTTACTGTTACTGTTCCAGATTTTATTTCTGCTATTTTGTTTACTGTTATTGTAATAGATGTTCCTTCATCTACTGCTTTTCCTACATCTATACTTTGTTTTAGTACTATTCCAGCGTCTTTAGTAGTGTCTTCTTCGTATACTACTTCTACTTTTAGTTTTGCGTCTGTTAGTTCTTTTTTAGCTGTTTCTTCTGCTTTTCCTATTACATATGGTACAGATACTTGCTCTTTTGCTTTGCTTACTGTAAGTGTTATAGTTGTTCCTGCTTCTATTTCTTTATCTTTTTCTATGCTTTGTTTTAATACTATTCCTGGTTCAACTTTTGTACTTTCTTCTTCGGCTATTTCTATATTTATATTTGCTTCTAAGCTTTCAATTATTCTTCTTGCTTCTTCTATTTTTTCGCCTTCTACTTTTGGCATAATTACTATTTTTTTGCCTTTACTTATTACTATTTCAAATTTTGAATTTTCTTTAATTGTATAATTTTTTCTGTATTTTGGATTTTGAGTTATGACCTTTCCTTCTTCTATTTCTCCATTATATTCTTCACCTGTTATTTCATAAGTAAATTTTGTATTTTTGAATAGTTCTTTTATTTCTTCTTCTGTTTTTCCTACTAACTCTGGCATTGGTACATCTTTTACTGTTCCTAAGTCCATAAGTGCTTTTGTTGCAAATATTGTTACGAAAAATAATATTATACATGAAACTATTATTATTGGTATTTTAGCTTTTGGATGTTTTTCAAAGTATTTTTTTATTTTTCCTTTTTTCTTCTTACTTTCATTTTTGTTATGGTTTTCTTCATGTACTGTTTGTATAACTTGTGTACGTGCTGTAACATCTACTTCTTCTACAAAGTTACCTTCTGGCCTTTTTAATGATACACTTAAGTCTTTTATCATTTCTGTTGCAGTTTGATAACGCATACTTGGGTCTTTTTGCATTGCTTTCATTATTATTTGGTTTACTGCAAATGGAATAGATGGGTTTAATTTTATTGGCTCTACTGGTTTTTCTTGCATGTGCTTTAATGCTATTGAAACTGGGGTATCTGCATCAAATGGTACTCTTCCTGTTAGCATTTCATACATTACTACTCCTAATGAATATAGGTCTGATTTTGCGTCTGTAAATCCTCCTTTTGCATGTTCTGGTGAGAAGTAATGAACTGAACCTATTGTTGTTCCAAATGCTGTTATTGTAGAGTTTGATACTGCTTTTGCTATACCAAAGTCTGTAACTTTTGCTAAGCCTTCTTCCGTAATTATTATATTGTGTGGTTTTATGTCTCTATGTACTATATTGTTTCTATGTGCTGCTTCTAGTGCTGAAGCTATTTGTATAGCTATGTTTACACTCCATTTCCATGGCAGGCTTCCATCTTCATTTATTATTTGTTTTAAGGTTTTTCCTTGTATTAGCTCCATTACTATGTAATATATGTTGTCTTCATGTCCTACATCATATATAGAAACTATGTTAGCATGGGCAAGTGCTGCAGCTGCTTGTGCTTCTGCATTAAATCTTCTTATAAATTCTGCATCTGTTGTGTATTCATCTTTTAATACTTTAACAGCTACATATCGATTTAATACATGACATTTTGCTTTATACACTGTTGCCATTCCGCCCTTTCCTATTTTTTCAATTATTTCGTATCTGTTTGCTATAAGCTTACCTACTAAATCCATTATATTCTCCCCTTTGGCATATTTTAGTATTATTGTTTTATTACTAATGCAGTAATATTGTCATATCCACCATTATTATTTGCAAGTTCTATTAATTTAAGTGGTGCTGATTTATAATCTTCTTTTATTACATTATTTATTGTTTCTTCTTCTACCATATTTGTTAGTCCATCTGAACAAATAAGTATTATATCATCTTTGTTTAACTCTTCATTCGTTACATCTACTTCTACAAAAGCCATACAGCCTAATGCTTTTGTTAACATATTTTTCTTTGGATGATTTATTGCTTCTTCTTTTGTTATTGTGCCATCTTTTACTAGCTTTTCTACATAGCTATGGTCTATAGTTAATTTTTTTAGTTTTTCTTTACTTTGTATATATATTCTACTATCTCCTATATGTCCTATATATACTATATTATTATATATTAAACATACTTCTAAAGTAGTACCCATACCTTCTAATTCTTTATTTTCTTTAGATTTTTCATATACTACCATATTGGCATATTCCATACTATTTTTTATTAATTTTACTATGTCTTCTTTTTCTGTTAGAGTTTTTTCAAAATTACTTTCTATATAGTTTTTTACTGATATTGTTGCGAGTTTACTTGCAATTTCTCCTCCTGTATAACCACCCATTCCATCTGCTAATATGTATAAGTTTATTAGGCTTTCTTTAGGTGATATATAGTAGTAGTCTTGATTCATGTCTCTTGCCTTTCCTATGTCAGTTTTTGCAAAAGCTTCCATTCGTTCCTCCTATTTGACTCATTTTCTTTACTTTGCATTGTTGTAGGGGCGAGCATCGCTCGTCTGTGCTTCAACGAATTGCTTAAATAATATCTATATTTCCATTCATTATATATTTATTTTATTTTGGTAATTTCTCTGTAGTATCGGACGAGCTATGCTCGCCCCTACAATATATTATTCTTTGTTTTCTATTCATTTTCTAAATTCTTTCTACGCAATTGTCCACATGCTGCGTCTATGTCTGAGCCTAGCTCTCTTCTTATTGTTGCTACTATTCCATGATCGTTTAGATAGTCTCTAAATTTCATTATATTTTCATTTGAACTTTTTGAAAATTTTCCATTTTCTATTTTGTTTATTGGTATTAAGTTTACATGGCATAACATTCCTTTTAATAATTTTACTAGTTCTTTTGCATCTTCTAAATTATCGTTATTGTCTTTTGCTAGTGCATATTCAAATGAAATTCTTCTGTTCGTTATTTTTATATAATCTTTACATGCTTTTATTAGTTCTTCTATGTTATACCTATTATTTACTGGCATCATACTACTTCTTTTTTCATTATTGGTTGCATGTAGTGAAATTGATAATGTACATTGTATATTTTCTTTTGCTAAATCATATATACGTGGTACTAGCCCACTTGTTGATACACTTATGTGCCTTGCTCCTATATTTAACCCTTTTGGGTTATTTATTATTCTTATTGCTTTTATTACATTATCGTAATTGTCTAGTGGCTCTCCAATTCCCATAAATACTATGTTTGATATTTTATCTCCTATATCCTGCTCTACTGCTAATATTTGTTCTACTATTTCACCTGAAGTTAAACTTCTTACAAATTTTATTCCAGTTGATGCACAAAATTTGCACCCCATTTTACAACCTATTTGGCAGGATACACATATTGTTTTTCCATGGTGATATTGCATTAGTACTGTTTCTATTGCGTTTCCATCTAATACATCAAATAAGTATTTTTTTGTGCCATCTGATGATTCTTGCTTTTTTATTATGTTGTAATTACACATAGTATAATTTTGTTTTAGTTTTTCTCTTAGTTCTAAAGAAAGGTTTGTCATTTCATCAAATTCTTTTACTTTATCTATATATAACCACTTAAAAATTTGCTCTGCCCTAAATGGCTTTTCCCCTAAGGCTTTTAGCTCTTCTTTTAGTTCTTCTAAATTATAATCTTTTATATTTTTCAATTTATTACCTTCTTAATTTTTAGTATTGCATTAACTCTTTACTTCCGTATAGTTATTTTATATCATAAAGAGTTCTTTTTTTCAATACTTTTATAAATATTAATATTTGATGACTTCTTAGTTAATGTTTTTGAAAATAACAGTTTTAGCTCATATTTTATAATAAACTTTTTGTTCCATTTTTACAAATTTTGTGTTATACTCATAACTAAATCATATAAATTTGTATATAGAAGGTGTTTTTATGGATAGATTTAAAGAAACTAAAAAGGCGGGGCTTTTTGGTATTTTTGGAAATATATTTTTATTAATTATAAAGGGAAGTATTGGGCTTTTAACTAATAGTCAAGCTATGATTGCTGATAGTGCTAATAGTGCTAGCGATATTTTTGCTTCTGTTATGACTTTTATCGGGAATAAAATAGCTAGTGAACCTAAGGATGATTCCCATAATTTTGGTCATGGAAAAGCTGAATATATCTTTTCACTATTTATTAGTATTTCTATGATTATAGTTTCATTAAAATTATTATTTGACTCTGTATTTTCACTTATACACCAAAACTTTATGGAATTTTCCTGGATTTTGGTTTTAGTGTGTATTGTTACTATTTGTGTTAAATTTTGTTTATATATTTATACTAATAAATTGTGCAGAAAGTATAATAATATTCTTTTGGAAGCTAATAGTAAAGACCATAGAAATGACTGCATTGTAACGACATTTACATTAATTTCTGTTCTTGCTAGTTTAGCTAATATTTATTGGGTAGATGGATTTGTAGGAATAGGTATTTCTATATGGATTGCATTTACAGGTATTAAAATATTTCTAGAGAGCTATAATGTTTTAATGGATAAGGCTTTAAATGAAGATACCAAAGATTTAATTTTAAATATAATTAGAAATTATAAAGATGTTCAAAATGTTACCAATTTTTATACTACACCTGTTGGATATCAGTATATGGTAGTTTTAACAATATGTGTAGATGGCAATATGTCTACATTTGATAGTCATGCTTTGGCAGATAATTTGGAAAATGAAATTAGTAATTTGAATGAAATTTATAGTACTACAATTCATGTAAATCCGGTTTAAAAAATAAATTTTTACATTTATTAATTTGTATGTTGTTAAAATAGAGCACACCTCACAGTACCACTATTAAAATCCGCTCCCAGCAAGTAATATATTTTATTTTTTCCATTTCGCCCTCCAAGACAAGGGGTATTCCCCCGCCTCAATGGGCTGTCGGGTCTTCATTACAAAAATAAAATATATTACTTGCTTCGCGCTACTGTAGAAACAAGGAATGCATTTTATAACTATGAATGAATAATTTTATATAAAATTTAAATTATTACTTGCTTTTTTATGTTAAATAATATATAATATATTTATCTTATGTAACCATTAATATAACAGTGAATACTTTATATGGAGGGATTCTTTATGAAGAAACGGATTATTACAATTTTGGCGACATTAGCTTTAACTGGCTGCATAACAGCATGTTCTGGAACTTATACTTCTACTAATTCAGGTACTGAAAATAGCGGTGATTATTTTTGCTATTATTCTGACTATACAACTGACTATCTTGATTTTCTTAAAACATTTAATTATGAGAAGTATGAGATTGTCAATATAACAAATGGATACAGCAGATGGTATGTTACATATAAGTTGAAATAATAACAAAGAAACTGGGCATTTTAAAGTGCCCAGTTTCTTTGTTATTTTATTACTATATTCCCTTCTCCATCAACATCTATTTTAGCTAGTTCATTTGCCTTTATAATTCCATCTAAAATACCTTCAGCAATTTTATCTTCTAACATACTCTGAATTGCTCTTTTTAAAGGACGTGCTCCGAAAGTTTGTGTCTATTCCTTTTTCTAATATTTTGTCTTTTACTTTTTCGGTAATTTCTATTTTTATGTTTTGCTTTTCTAGTCTTTTCTCTACTTGTTTTAGCATAATATTTATTATTTGTTTTATTTCTTCATTTTGTAATTTATGGAATACTATTATTTCGTCAATACGGTTTATAAATTCTGGTCTGAATTCTTTTTTAAGTTCTGCCAATACATCTTTTTTAGTATTTTCATATTCTTTTTTGCTTTCATCATCTATACTTCCTGCCCCCATAAACCCTAAAGATTTTTTGTCTGTTATTAACCTTGCTCCTATATTTGATGTCATTATTATAACTGTATTTTTAAAGTCTACTGTCCTTCCATTACTATCTGTAAGCCTTCCATCATCTAATATTTGTAAAAGCATATTCATAACATCTGGGTGAGCCTTTTCTATTTCGTCAAATAAAACTACTGAATAAGGGTTTCTCCTTATTTTTTCAGTTAGCTGTCCGCCTTCATCATAACCTACATATCCTGGAGGTGAACCTATTAATTTAGAAACACTGTGACCTTCCATAAATTCTGACATATCAATTCTTATCATGCTGTCTTCTTTTCCAAATAAGCTTTCAGCTAAAGCCTTTGAAAGCTCTGTTTTCCCTACTCCTGTTGGTCCTAAGAATAAGAATGAGCCTATAGGGCGGTTTGGGTCTTTTAAACCTACTCTTCCTCTTCTTATTGCTTTTGAAACTGCTTCTACTGCTTCATTTTGACCTATTACTCTTTCGTGCAAAGTTTTTTCTAAATTCTTAAGCCTTTTATTTTCATCCTCAGTTAGTTTTTGTGCTGGTATTCTTGTCCAACTAGCTATAATTCCCGCAATATCTTCCTCGGTTAATGTAATTATTTCTTTGCTATTTTTACTTTCCCATTTTTTCTTTTGCTTTTCTAGTTTTTCTTCTAGTTCATGTTGTGTATCCCTTAATTTCGCAGCCTTTTCAAAATTTTGTGTATGAACTGCATCATCTTTTTCTTTTAAAACTTTTACTAAATCTTCTTCTATTTGTTTTATTGAATCTGGCTGTGTATATGCCTTCATTCTTACCTTTGAGGCCGCTTCATCAATTAAATCTATTGCTTTATCTGGCAAAAACCTATCATTAATATATCTTACTGAAAGCTCTACTGCTGATTTTATTGCCTCTTCAGTAATTTTAACATTATGGTGTGCCTCATATTTATCTCTAATACCTTGTAATATTTTTATAGTGTCTTCTACTGTAGGCTCTGTAACAGTAACTGGACTAAACCTTCTTTCTAGTGCACTATCTTTTTCTATATACTTTCTATATTCATTTAATGTAGTAGCACCTATAACATTTACCTCTCCTCTTGCCAAAAGAGGCTTTAAAATATTTGCCGCATCAACTGCACCTTCTGCTGAACCTGCACCAACTATAGTATGAATTTCATCTATAAATAAAATAACATCCCCTGCTTTTTTTACTTCATTCAAACATTTTTTTATTCTTTCCTCAAAATCCCCTCTATATTTAGCTCCTGCTACCATACTAGAAATATCAATACTTACTACTCTTTTTCCTTTCAAAATTTCAGGTACATCTTCGGCAACTATTTTTTGTGCCAAACCTTCAACAACTGCTGTTTTTCCAACACCTGGTTCACCAATTAAACATGGGTTATTTTTAGTTCTTCTTGAAAGAATTTGAATAACCCTTTCAATTTCATCTTTTCTACCTATAACAGGGTCTAATTTTCCGCTCCCCCGCTTGTTTAGTTAAATCTGAGCCAAATTGATTTAATGTTGTTGTTTGATTATAACTACTATTAGACTTATGGCTTACATTTTTATTATTTCCTAATAATGTTTCATCATCATTTAAGACCTTTACAATTTCATTATATAGTTTTTGTGGGTCAACATTTAAATCTAGCATAATTCTAACAGCCACACTATCTCCTTCACGCATAATACCAATTAATAAATGCTCTGTTCCTATATAATCATTTCCCTGTTTTTTAGCTTCTCTAAAAGCATTTTCAATAACTCTTTTAGTTCTAGGCGTAAAGCCTACACTACTTTCTATAGTATCCAAAGCTCCTTCATTAACACCAATTAAAGCTTCTATTTCTTTTAAAATTTTATCTGGCGTAACACCTTGTTTTTCTAAAACCTTTCCAGCAATACCAGCCCCCTCTTTTACCAACCCATATAAAAGGTGCTCAGTACCAATATAATTATGTCCAAGCTTAACAGCAACTTTATTGGCATGTTCTAAAGCTTTTTCTGCTCGTTTCGTAAATTTATATATCATACCTTATAACTCCTTTCCCTCTAAAAGTGTCAAAAGGGACGGCCTTTTTTGACACTTTTGTGTCATTAGGGACACTCCTATTAAAATAGTACTCTCTCTATATATTCTTCTTTACTAGCTTTTTCCTTAAATACAATACTTAAATTTTTATAACAACTGTTAATATTTCTTAGCTGTTATATATCTAAAAATATGTATTAATATAGTCATTATTCCATGAAATACTATATTAATATTATTCTATAAAGGAGTGTCCCTTTTGACAATTTTGTGTCAAAAAAGGGCGTCCCTTTTGACATTATTTTATTATTTCTTTTATTATTTCTGCTCGTTTTATATCTCTTTCGTATGCATTTAGTATTTTGCCTGCATATTTTTGTAGGTTTGCAGGTCTTGTGTATAATTCTAGTTTTTTTACTTTTGCGTCATTTAGCTCTTTTATTATTCCTAAGTCTGTTCCTAGTTTTATGTCTGATAGTAAACTTATACTTTCTTCTGAACTTAGTTTTACTGCGTTTGTTATTATTCCGTATGCTCTATATACTCTATCTTTTAGTTCTATTTCGTTTTTGGCTAAATTTTTTCTTGCTAGTCTTTCTTGTTCCATTACTTTTTTTGTTATATTTTCTAAGTTATTTATTATTTCTTCTTCTGTTATTCCTATTGTTTGATTATTTGATATTTGGTACATGTCTCCTTTACTTTGACTTTCTTCTCCATATATTCCTCTTATTGTCATTCCAAAGCTATTTACTATGTGCAAAATTTTTGAAATATTTCCTGTTAATTTTAAGGCTGGCAGGTGCACCATTACAGATGCTCTTAGGCCTGTTCCTACATTACTTGGACATGCTGTTAAATATCCATATTTTTTATTAGCTGAAAAGTGTACGCTTTCATCTAATTTTTTATCTATCTCTTTTGCTAAGTTTATTGTGTTTTGTAAGTCTAGTCCACTATTAAATATTTGTATTCTTATGTGGTCTTCCTCATTTATCATTATACATATATTTTCTTCGTCATTAATAAGTATTGCGCTTTCTTCTTCATTTCTATCTGATATAATGTCTGGACTTATTACATGTTTTTCTACTAGTGTTAGTTTTGTTATATCATCCATATCTTTTATTCTTAGAAATTTTAGCCCGTATCCTAAACTTGGTGTAATAAATTTTACTTTTTCTAGCAGGTTATTTATATCATCTTTTGAAAGTTTTGGTTTAAATGGTATATCTTTTATATTTCTTGCTAATCGTATTCTTGAACTTACTATTACATCAGATTCTTTTCCATTATCTAAGTACCAATTCATGCTTTTCCTCCTATATGGAAGTTGAAGGTTGGAACTTTTGTTAATTTCTTCGAAGTATTTACCGTATATTCCAACTTCCAACTTCTATCTTTTATTTTATTTTTTTGATTTCATCTCTTGTTTTTGCTGCATCCTCATATCGTTCTTCTTTTATTTCTTGTTTTAGTCTTTCTTGCAATTCTTCTAATTTGTTTTTTCCTTTTTTTGCTTTTTCTATATTTTCTTCTTCTATTTTCTTATTTTCTACTAAATTATTTGTAAATTTCAAATTTTTATCTTTTTCATTAAAATCTGTGGTTCTTCCTATATGTCTATTGGCTCCATGTATGTTCTTTAATAATGGGTCTAACTTTGTTTTGAACTCTTCATAACAATTTTCACATCCAAATTTTCCTGTTTCTATAAAATCCTCATATGTCATATTGCATTTTGGACATGTTAATGTTTTCGGGCTTATTAAGCTTGGAATAGTTTCATCATACATGTCTAGCATATCTCCTAAAAAGCTTGAAAAACTTATTGGCATACTTAAGTTCATGTCTTCTATTCCTAGTTCTTTTGCACATTTTTCACATAAGTTCATTTGTTTTTTTACACCATTTATTATTTGTGTATAACGTATATTTGCTTCGTTTTCTCCACAATTTTGACAATTCATAAAAATCACTCCTTTTTTGGAAGTCGGAGAACAGATGTCGGAAGTCAGAGATCGGAGGTCGGAAATATAAGTAAATCCTTCGAAGAAATTGCTTATATTCTGACTTCTGTATTCTGTCTTCTGACTTTCCGTCTTCTGACCTCTATTAATCAATTAAATTTAATAACATATTTTTAAATATTTTGGCTCTTATTATGTCTTTTATTGGTTGATTTAGTGTTAGTACATTGTCACTGGTTGCTACCTTTAAAAGTTTTGCCCCAGTTTCGTCTATCATGTTATATGATAAAAAGTTACTTATAAATATGTCTGCTTCTTGAGCTGTTAATGTTTCACCAATGTTATTTATAATATGCATAAAATAATTACTTTTTGTTATGTTTATTTTTTTTATTTTTATGTGGCCTCCACCACCTCTTTTGCTTTCTACATAATAGCCTTGTGATGGTTTAAAGCGTGTTGAAATTACATAGTTTATTTGTGATGGCACACAATTAAATTTCTCTGCTAAGTCATTTCGGCCGTATTTCTATATATTCTTCATCTTCTGTAAATAAATCTTTTATAAAATCTTCTATCATGTCTGATATTCTCAAATTATACCACCTCTTTTTTAACTTTGACTTTCTTTGACTTATAAATATATTATATACTTTTTTTAGTTTATGTCAATAGCTTTTAAAAATTTATTTACATTTTATTTGTTATAATGATAATAGTATTTTAAGTATAGTATTTAATATAGGAGGGATCACTATGTGTGATTAAATCTTGAAAAGGGCCTTTTCATTTTAAGGCTCTTTTGCTTTTGTCATTTTATCCATTTCTTTTGCATTTTGCTTTTGTTTTTCTAACGTAACCCATGCAAAATATGATGATACAAATTCTCCATATTTGGTTGTATCTTCTATATCTTTAGAACTTTTTTTATCTTCGTTCATAAAAAACACCTCACTTTTATTTTGTACTTTTATAAGAAAAATATCCTTTTTCATGTTTACTTTACAAATTGCTTTTGATTTTCTTAAAAAAATGCCTATTATACAAAATTTTTCCAGTGTATTTTAGTTTTTTTTGAACACTATATATATTGTGAAAACATTCTATTTTTGTTTTCCACATATACACATTCTAGGAGGTGAAAAAAAATGACAAATTCAAATAATAAAGTAGTTCCAGAAGCTAGAGAAGCTTTAAACAAATTCAAATATGAAGTTGCTAGCGAAGTTGGTGTAACTCTAAAAGATGGTTATAATGGTGATTTATCTTCAAGAGACGCTGGTAGAATAGGTGGTAACATGGTTAAGAAATTAATCGAAACTGCTGAAAGACAAATGGCTAACAAATAGTTATAGTATATTTTAAGAAATAAAATATTAGAAAAACAGGAATTTATTTTTTGACTTTCTACATAGAAAGACAGGAAACAAGTTCCTGTCTTTCTATTATTCTTCTGGGATTTCACAATATTCATCATTAAAAAGAAGTTGTAGTCCATCGATACCAAGCTTTTTAAGCTCTCTTCCCACTTTAAATGCAGTTTCCTTAGTTCCAGAAAATATACTGTAGTAATGTGCCTTAGGATAGTATTCGAAACGTATCTTTGTAATTTCATTATTAATTGTTATACGATAAAACTCATCAAATTCTGGCCTAGATTGTAATATTGCTAAATAACCTATTATCCGACAAAGCTCCATCTTTTCCAATACTATTCCAATAACTTTACTTTTCATAAAAATACCTCCTTTATTCAAAAGAAATGTTATACTAATAAACAACTAATTACATTATAGTTTATTTTACATAATTTTTCAAGTATTTGGATGAAATTTCCAGTTTATTTTTTTCCTATTTGCACAATATATATAATGAAATCTAAATTTTTCAGGAGGTGAAAAAAATGACAAATTCAAATAGTAAAGTAGTTCCAGAAGCTAAAGAAGCTCTTAACAAATTCAAATATGAAGTTGCTAGCGAAGTTGGTGTAACTTTAAAAGATGGTTATAACGGACATTTATCTTCAAGAGATGCTGGAAGAATTGGTGGTAACATGGTTAGAAAACTTATACAACAAGCTGAAAGCCAAATGAAATAAGTATACTAAAACAAAAATAAATAAAGCCTTGTGCAAAAACAAGACTTTATTTATTTTTTGTTTTACTTTATGCTTCTGGTTCTACTAAACCGAAGTTTTTACTATCTTTTAGTCTGTATATTACATTTACTTTTCCTGTTTCTATGTTTATGAATGCTAAGAAATTGTTTTTTGTTTTTCCTTCTAATTCTAGTTTAGCATCTTCTGGTGCCATTGGTTTTATACTGTAATATATTGTTTTTATTATTTCATTTTCGATTTCGTTTTGTGGTTTTCCACTGTTTATTGCTTCTTTTAATTTTATTGAGTCTGACATATTTTGTTTTTCTTTTTTAGTCTTCATTTTTCTTATTTGACCTTCAAGAATGTCTATGTCTTTATCTATTGAAGCATATAAGTCTCTATGTGCTGTTACTGCTCTGAATGTTTCTCCAGCAGCTGTTACATGTAATTCGGCAACTTGTTCATTTCCTTCTGTTTTTATTGTTGCTGTTACTTCAATATCTTCTCCAAAGTATTTTTCTAACCTTTCCATTTTTCTTTGGACATATTCCTTTATAGAATCTGTCGCTTTTAGTTCCTTTCCTGTTATTTTTATGTTCATAAAAATCGCTCCCTTCATTTTGATCTTTTGTTAAAATTACTCTAATATAATTATATTATAACTTGTTTTGGTAAATTTTTCAAACCTTTTTTTAAAATTTGTACATTTTTTTCATAAACTATTGCAAATTTTGCCTTTTTATGGTAGAATCTTAGTTGCTATATTTAGAAATAACAATTAAGGAGGTGCTAAAGAATGCCAAATATTAAATCAGCTATAAAAAGAACAAGAATTATTGAAAAGAAAACTAGAAGAAATAATATGATTAAATCAGGTTATAGAACAGCTGTTAAAAAGTTTGAACAAGCAGTAGAAGCTGGTAATGTAGATGAAGCTACAACTTTATTTTCAGAAGCTACTAAAAAAATAGATCAAGCTTGTACTAAGGGTGTTATAGTAAAAAACACAGCTGCTAGAAAAAAATCAAATTTAGCAAAAAAATTGAACGCTGTAAAAGCTTAAATTTATAAAAAATTGTGCACAGTTTTTTATATTCTTGGAATTTCCGAGTGTAAGCGAAGGAAAGCTCCTAGAAGATAATTATGCAAATTCATACATTTTCTTGGTGAAGAATGAACCTAGAAAATATTGAATTTGCTTTTTATATTGTAGGAATTTTCGACTGAAAGGAGAAAAGCTCCATACAAGATAATTATGCGGGACTAAGATTTTCTTATGTGACGAAGAAGCTTAGAAAATCTTAGTCCCGCTTTTTATATTCTTGGAATTTCCGAGTGTAAGCGAAGGAAATCTCCTAGAAGATAATTATGCAAATTCATACATTTTCTTGGTGAAGAATGAACCTATAAAATGTTGAGTTTGTTTTTTACATCCCCTATTATTTAACTTCTTCACTTGTTTCATATAAACTATCTGCACACATGTCAATGTCATTTTCCCATGATATAGTTCCAAAAGATATTTTTACCTTATTAAATATTTCTTTATCTTTTAATTTTTTAAATACACCTTTTTGTAAATATGGTTTCATATCTTTTATTTTTTTAACATTATTATCAAAAGTAAGTAATAGTTCATAATTCTCTAACACTTCTACATCTACTATTTTTCTCATGATTACCTCCTTTATTTAATTTAGAGGATTTATATTGTATAACTTTTCACTATCTTTAGCTAGTTCCCAGTTTGCCATTAAGTCTTCTTTATGTATTAATGCCCATGCTGTGATTAATTTTATTTTTGAATTTGGCATTTCGCCATCTATTTTTTCACCTTCAAAATTAAATATAGCCTCGTACTCGCCAAAGAATGCATGAAAATGTGGTGGATTATGGTCATCATAGTACATTCTTATTACAATGCCATAAAACATACTTATTGTTGGCATATTTTCCTCCTTTCTTATTATAACATTTTATTTTCGTTTTTCCATATCCTTTCTAAATATTTTTTTACTTATTGGGAAATATTTAAAAGACTCTTTAAATATTGGAGAATTAAAATCATATGTATTATATCATTTTTTTTTACATAATTCAATAAAAATATATCTTCATATTACGACATTATCTACCATAAATTACCTTTGCTTTTATTATGATTTTATGTTAATATAAAATCATAGGATATTAGAAAAGTGAGGTATATTTATGAAATTTTTAAATATTTTATTAGATAAAATTAAAAATTTAGACGCAAAAGTTGTAAAAGTAATGAAAGCAGGTTTTATTTTTTCTTTTATAGTTTGTATACTTTCAAGTATGATATTACTTACATATGAAGCTTTTTATAGCCTACCTACTTTATTTTACATAGGAATTTCTTTATTTAGAACATCTTTAAGTTTTGCAGTAGCATTTTTTATTTGTGGTATTGGGTTTGATACGGTACAAAAGGAAATCGGGTGAAATATACATAAACTATTTACTTTTTACCAATAGTATTATATAATATTAGCATAATTTTAGTAACTAAAAACTTTTCTTTATTAAGAAGGGAGACTAATTATGAATAACTTAATACGGAATAGTAAAAGATTTATGTATGTAGGTAATTTTTTGGATGAGCACCATGCTTTAGCAATATTAAAACCAAATATTTTTGGAGTTAGTAAAATAGTACGAATCGATACTAACTATAAAATTATTAGTACGACTAATTATTTTACTTTCAATAATTGGTTTAATGGCTATCTTATTGTTCACGAAAGAGTTGAAAAAGGGCGCTGGTTAAGTTTCTGGGTAAATAGTAATTTAATTATGGTTAATGATACTGATGTTACATCTGTCTTTTGCTCTTTATCATTTCACTTAAAAACATTAAGATCATTAAATTCACATTTGATTGAGATCTTACTTAAAATTTATCCAGAAATTTTAAAGAACTTACCTATTATGGAATATAGTGACTCATATTATATTTCTACAAATTTCTGTTACCCATTTATATATACACCTAATGCAGATGCATTTAATATTGTAAAGTATGTACATTCTAATGCTGATAAATGGTAATTTAATTTTATTATGTATTCAATAACTAGAAATGAGCTTCTTCATTTCTAGTTATTTTTTATATACTACAAATGTACTCTGTTTTAAATTAAAGAAAGCACGCTAGTAAGCGTCAGTGTGGCAAATCTATTTTACTATTTATTTTTGATTTATTAAAAATATCCTCAACTTTTGTATTATCTATATTTTTACTCTTATATATTATTTCACTATATTCTTTGTCCTTTATATTTTTCTTCAGTATTAACACTATTCTTCCTTGTTCTTCTACTATATTTCTAATATCTTCTTTTAATGCTGTATTTGCTATATAATAGTTATTCTCTTTTATAAAACCTAAACACATATTAACACTACCTATTAACTTTTCAGTTGATAGGTATACTTTTTGACTATTATAATCACCTATTATTCTAGCTTTCTTATCTATTTGCATAATAGATGATAATATTTCTAACTTTTTTTGGGTTGTTCCATTGTATTTGAATTCAAAATCTGCTGTACTTAAATTGTTTCTTAAACATAGGTTATAAAAATCTACACTTGATTTTATTCTATTTTTTATAAGATTTAAACCTGTTAAATGTAAAAAATTGTGGGGGAAAAAATTAGTTTCAATGTAATCATATTTGTTATATTCTTTTTGATATATAAATATTACATTTCTATTTTCTAAATTCTTATGATATATTTTTGAACAATTAAGTACAATATTTAATGCTTCTTGTTTTGTCATATTGTACTTCCTTTAATATAATTTATTTGATTAAATTCCTACGATATAAAAATTCTTAGGAGAAATAAAATTACCGCGGTAATGGTATTTCTCCTAAATGACTGATTTTTTCGTTGTCCGCCAACCATAGGCACATTCGTCCTATAAGAAAGTTCGGTTTTTTAGGTTGTCCGTCAACCATAGGTTCTAATTCACCTATAAAACTCGGATTTAATGTGTCAGCCCACTTTTTATAGTATATTCATTATACTATGTCTTTATTAATTATGTCAATATTTTTATTTAATTTTTTTAAGAAAAGAAAGGAAAGATTTTGAAAGATTTGGGACGCGTCAAAAACTTTCCAAATCTCTCCTTTCTTTTCGTTTATTTCTTTAATTCCTCTATAAACATTTTGTTAAGCATTTGTGGGTTTGCTTTTCCTTTTGTTTCTTTCATTGCTTGACCTACTAAGAAACCTACTGCTTTGTCTTTTCCAGCCTTAAAGTCTGCTACTGACTGAGGGTTCGCCTCTATTATTTTTAGTACTACTTCTTTTATTGCTCCTTCATCTGATATTTGTATCCAGCCCTTTTCTTTTATTATTTCTTCTGGATCTTTTGGATTTTCAAATAGTTCTTCTACTACTTTTTTAGCTATTGCGCTGCTTATTGTTCCTTTTTCTATTAGTGTAATCATTTTTGCTAATTGCAAAGCAGTAAATGGTATTTGGTCTGCTTCTATTTCTTTTTCATTTAATATTCTTGAAATGTCTGATAATAGCCAGTTTGCAACTAGTTTATGGTTTCCACATATTTCTGATGCTTCTTCAAACATATTTGATAAGTGTTTTGATGCTGTAAGTAGTTTACTGTCTTTTTCTGATAAACCTAATTCACTCATATATCTTACTTTTCTGCTTTCTGGTAGCTCTGGTAGGTTATTTTTTATATTTTCTATGTATTCTTCTGATAGTTTTATTGCAACTAAATCTGGTTCTGGAAAATAACGGTAGTCTTGTGCGTCTTCTTTATCTCTCATTGAGAATGTTTTTCCTGATACATCGTCCCATCTTCTTGTTTCTTGTGTTATTTTTCCACCTTCTTCTATTATATCTATTTGTCTTTCGGCTTCATATTCTATTGCTCTTACTATACTTCTAAATGAGCTCATGTTTTTCATTTCTGTACGTGTTCCAAACTCGCTTGTTCCTCTTTTTCTTACTGAAAGATTTATATCTGCTCTAAATGAACCTTCTTGCATTTTACAGTCTGATACTTCTATATATTCATAAATTGATTTTAATTTTTTTAAATAGTTCTCAGCTTCTTTACTGCTACGTATATCTGGTTCTGATACAGTTTCTATTAGTGGCACTCCTGCTCTGTTTAAGTCTACTAAACTTCCTCCTCCAAATTCATTATGATTTAGTTTTGCTGCATCATCTTCTATATGTATACGTGTTATTCCAATTTTTTTCTTTTCTCCATTTTCCTCTTCTATTTCTACAAAGCCATTTTTACAAAGTGGCTTATCAAATTGAGATATTTGGTATGATTTTGGAGTATCTGGGTAAAAATAATTTTTTCTATCATTTTTACTATTTTTTTCTATTTCACAATTTGTTGCAAGACCTGCTTTTACTGCATATTGTACAACTTTTTCATTAAGTACTGGTAGAGCACCTGGCATTCCCATACATACTGGGCAAATATGTGTATTTGGTTCTGCTCCAAATTCATTTTTGCAACTACAAAATATTTTTGTTTTTGTAGAAAGCTCTGCATGTACTTCAAGTCCTATTACTATTTCATAGTCTTCTCTAGACATCTATTTTTTCCTCCTTCAAAACTCGAAGAGTTTTGTACTATTCACTCTTCACTATTCATTATTCACTAAAAATTTAATTAAACTGTAGGGGTCGCCGCCTTCGGCGACCCGTTCTACATCGGCTTTCTTATTATTTTCTTCGAAGGACAAGCGATTGAGCTAACGCATAACTTCGCTGTAACTCGCTTCGCTCAAGCAGCTAAGAAATAATCGCCCCTACATTAGATATATATCATTTTCACTCTTAATTTTTTCTAAAGTAGTTTCTTCGAAGTGCGGGTCGCCGATGGCGGCGACCCCTACAACATAATTTTTAAATTGTTGACCCTTACAACATAATTCGCTTTATTTATTTCTTAAATTCTGGTTTATAATTTTCTCTAAATTTTATAGCTTGTTCAAATGTATATGCTGCATTTAATAATGTTTCTTCGCTGAATTTTTGCCCTATTAGTTGCATTCCTATTGGCATTTTTTCTTTATCTACTCCACATGGAATTGATATTCCTGGAAGTCCTGCTATATTTACTGATACTGTACAGATATCTGCTAAGTACATTTCTAGTGGATTTGATGATTTTTCACCTATGTTAAATGCTGTTGTTGGTGCTGTTGGGGTTAATATTACATCATATTTGCTAAATGCTTCATCAAATTTTGATTGTACTAGTGTACGTACTTCTAAAGCTTTTTTGTAGTATGCATCATAGTATCCTGAAGATAATACATAAGTTCCTAGTATTATTCTTCTTTTTACTTCATTTCCAAATGCTTCACTTCTTGAGTTTATATATATATCTTTTAGGTCATTATAGTTTGGTGTTCTGTATCCATAGCGAATTCCATCAAATCTTCCTAAGTTTGAACTTGCTTCTGCACATGCTATAATGTAGTATGTTGCTAATGCATAGTTTGCAATGTCTAGTGAAAATTCTTCTACTTCTGCTCCTAGTTCTTTGTATTTTTCTATGGCTTCTTCTAACTTTTGTTTTACTTCTGGCTGAATTCCTTCTCCATAGAATTCTTTTGGAATTCCTATTTTCATTCCTTTTACATTATTTTTTAAGCTTAATGTATAATCTACTTTTTCCCTATTTTCTGATGTTGAATCCTTTTCGTCATGACCTGTTATTACATTTAAAAGCATAGCACAGTCTTCCACATCTTTTGTTATTGGTCCTATTTGGTCTAATGATGAAGCAAATGCTACTAGTCCATAACGTGATACTAAGCCATATGTTGGTTTCATTCCTACTACTCCACAAAAAGATGCTGGCTGACGTATTGAGCCACCTGTATCTGAACCTAGTGCCCAAGGTACCATTTGGCTAGCAACTGCTGCTGCGCTTCCTCCTGAAGAACCTCCTGGCACTTTATTTAAGTTCCATGGATTTTTTGTTATATGAAATGCTGAGTATTCTGTTGAACCACCCATTGCAAACTCGTCCATGTTTAATTTTCCTAAATTAATCATGTTTTCCTTATTTATTTTTTCCATTACTGTTGCATCATAAGGTGAAACAAAGTTTTCTAACATTTTTGAACTACATGTTGTATGTATTCCTTTTGTACAGATATTATCTTTTATTCCTATTGGAATACCTGCTAAATTACCTTTTATTTCGTTATTATTTACTTTTTCTTCTATTTCTTTTGCTTTGTTCATGGCATTTTCTTCTAATACTGTTACAAAAGCTCCAATGTCTTTTTCTTTTTCGTGTATTCTATTTATATACGCTTTTGTTATTTCAGGTATTGTTATTTCTTTGCTTGCTAATTTTTCTTTTAATTCGTGAACTGTTAATTCTGTAATTTCCATTTGTATCCTCCCTACGCCTTCCTATTGTATTACTTTTGGTATTTTGAACATATTTCTTTCTTTTTCTGGTGCATTTGCTAGGAGTAGCTCATTATCTTCAAAATTTATTATTTCGTCTTTTCTAAATGCATTATATTTTTTGTTTGCACCTATAGTTTGTGTTAGACCTTCTACTGGTGCATTATTTACTATATTGGCAAAATTTAAAATATCTTGCAAATGTAGTAAATATGTATCTATTTCTTCTTCTTTTAAATTTAATTTTGCAAGTTTTGCTATATGCAAAATTTCTTCTTTACTTACTTTCATATTTTTCATCTCCTATTACACTTTGGGCTTTATTATATCCTTTTTTTGGTAAAATTACAATACAGCACATCAAAAAAATCACTATAAATCTAATTTTAGGTACACTGCTTCTTTCATTGGGCTATCATTGTATTGTTTAATTTCGTAAAATCCCATTTTTTTATACATTTTAATCGCACTTTCCAAAAATGGAAATGTGTCTAATAGTATTGATTTATATCCTATTTCTTTTGCTTCATTTATTACTTTCTCTGCTAAAATATTTCCTATATGTTTCCCTCTAAATTCTGGTTTAACAAATAGTCTCTTCATTTCACTATTTTCGTTATCAATTTGTTTTAATCCTATACATCCTGCTACATTTCCATTATAAAATGCAATATATAATCTCCCATAAGGTTTTCCATATTTTTCTTTTAAATGATTTACTTCTTGTCCAAAATGCTGCTTTTCCAAATATTCTTTAAATGTATTGTCTCCTGCTATTACTAAATTTGCATATTCTGTAAATAGTTCTTTTATTTCCTCATTATATTCATATCCTTCTTTTATTTCTAGTTCCATAATACTTCATCCTTTTATATATAAATATTTCTATATTTCTGCTATTTTTAAATGTAGTTCTCTTAATTGTTCATTTGTAACAATTCCAGGTGCTCCCATCATTAAGTCTTCTGCTTTTCCACTTAATGGAAATGCAATGACTTCTCTAATAGATTCACTGTCAGTAAGTAGCATTAACATTCTATCTATTCCTGGTGCAATTCCTGCATGAGGTGGTGCTCCAAATTGAAATGCTGAAAACATTGCTGTAAATTTTTCTTCAATATATTTTCTATCATAACCTACTTTTTCAAATGCTTTTATCATTATTTCAGGATCATGGTTTCTAACTGCTCCTGATGCCAGTTCTACTCCATTACATACTAAATCGTATTGATATGCAACTATTGATAAAGGATCTTCTAATTCTAATGCCTCTAACCCTCCTTGTGGCATTGAAAATGGATTATGACAAAATGTTAATTTTCCTTTTTCATCATATTCATACATTGGAAAATCTGTTATCCAACAAAATTCTATCTTATCGTTATCTATTAAATCTAGCCTTTTACCTAATTCATCACGAATAGCTCCTGCTAATTTATCAACTAATTTAGGATATTCTGCAATAAAAAATAAGCAATCTCCTTCTTTTGCACCTGTTCTGTTTAAAATTTCTAATTTAGCTTCTTCTGGTATAAATTTAGCAATTGGTCCTTGCAAGCTTAAGTCATCCATAATTCTAAGCCATGCTAAACCTTTAGCTTTCAATTCTTTTATTGCATAGTCAGTCATTCCTTCAAAAAAGCTTCTTGTTTTCTCTTTTACATCATAGGTTGCAATTACTCTGACTATTTGTCCTTCAAATGCTTTTAAATTGATGTTTTCAAATAAATCTGTTACATCAACTATTTCTAATGGATTTCTTAAATCTGGTTTATCACTTCCATATTTTGCCATAGCTTCTTTATACGTAATTTTCTTAAATGGATATCTCGAAATTTGCTTTTTTGAAAATTTTCTGAATGTTTCATACATTACGTTTTCCATTACATTAAAGACATCTTCTTGTGTACTATAAGCCATTTCCATATCTAGTTGATAGAATTCTCCTGGTACTCTATCTGCCCTTGCATCTTCATCTCTAAAACATGGTGCTATTTGAAAATATTTATCTATTCCTCCAACCATTAGCAGTTGTTTGAATTGTTGTGGTGCTTGTGGAAGAGCATAAAATTTTCCTTTATGCAATCTACTTGGGACTAAATAGTCACGTGCTCCTTCTGGTGAAGAGGCTGTTAATATTGGCGTTTGAACTTCTAAGAAATCTTTTTCTATCATTTGTTCTCTTAGAAATTGAAGCACTTTGGCTCTTAATTTTAGATTTTCTCTTAGTTTTTCTGACCTTAAATCTAGGTATCTATATTTTAATCTTAAATCCTCTCTGACTGGCGTATCTCCGCAAATTTCAAATGGTAAAGCTTTTGTTCTTTTTCCTAATATTTTTATTTCTTCAATATAGATTTCTACTTTACCTGTTTTTAATTTTAAGTTGATTGTATCTTCTGATCTTTCTCGTACAGTCCCATAAACTGTAACTACTGACTGTATTGGGATATGTGAAATTTTATCTATATCTTTATGCTCTGCTGATGTAACCACTTGTGTTATCCCATACATGTCTCGTATATCTAAAAATACTAATCCTCCTAAATCTCTAATTGTTTCTACGAATCCAGCAATTCGTACCTTCTGTCCAACATCTTTTGTACTAATTTCATCACAATAGTGTGTTCTGTAATCTTTCATTTTTATTCCTCGTATAATCAATTCTATAGAAATATTAATCTATTTAATTGATTAATCCCTTTCTTTTAAATTTTTGATATATTATACTTCACGATGTATAATATACATAATACACTGTGGATTTGTTTCTATTTTTTTACAGCCAT
>JAAVYV010000013.1 GCA_022791325.1 Clostridia bacterium | reverse complement strand
CATATAATTCTACTATCATTTGTTTAAAATCTTCATCATACTTTTTTGTTGCCATTTTTGACACACTCCTTTCAGTTTAGTGTACATAATTTATTATACACTCTCTCATAAAATGTGTCCATATATCTATTCTAACACCAATATTAGGTAAGAATATATTATAAAGGAGAATGAATAGTATGATTTTATATGTTGTTATAGCAGTAATAGTTGTATTGGTAATTTATTTAATAGTACAATATAATGGATTTGTAAAAACAAATAATATGGTGAAAGAAGCATTTTCAACAATGGATGTTTATTTAAAGAAAAGATGGGACTTAATTCCGAACTTAGTAGAAGTAGTAAAAGGATATGCAAAACATGAAAAAGAAACTCTTAATCAGATAACAAGTCTTAGAACAAATAGTTATGATAGTATGCCAATGGATAAAAAAATAAATGTTAATCAACAATTAGGTCAAGGTATTACAAAGATTATTGCTATTGCGGAAAATTATCCAGAATTAAAAGCAAATGAAAATTTTGCTAAATTAAGTGCAGAACTTTTAAAAATTGAAGATGAAATAGCTAATAGTAGAAAATACTATAATGGAGCTGTTAGAAAATTAAATAATAAAATTCAAATGTTCCCAAGCAATATAGTGGCAGGAATGTTTAAATTTAAACAAGCAAATATGTTTGAAGTAAATACTGAAGAAAGAGATAATGTTAAGGTGAGTTTATAATTATGTTAAAAAAGAAAAATAGATTATATACAACAATTTTTCTAGTTATATGGACAATCCTGCTTGCCTTAATACCTTTGGGTATTTCATTTATAGAAAAGAATAATTTTAAGAATAATATGTCATATATTTCATCTGAATTTAATATAGAAGATTATAATATTGTTCTTGATGTTGATAAAGATAACAAGATAGATGTTACAGAAAAATTTACTGTCAATATGCCAAGTGGCAAATCGTTTAATGGTATATATAAATCAATACCACTATGGCAAAAATATCATGAAAATGATAAAGAGATAAAGAAAAAAGTTAAAGTAACAAATTTAAGAGCCATAGGAGAAAAATTTGTTTTAAATAATACCTGTGATAGTATAGGAATTAGAATAGGAAGTAGTAGAACAACTACTAATTCTGGACTACATACTTATACTATAAAGTATAGGTATGATATGGGAATAGATTTTAATAATAATTTAGATGAACTTATATTCAATGTATTTGATAGTTATGATAACACAGCTATAAGTAATCTAGATATTACGATAAATATGCCAGAAAGAATAACAAATGAAAATATTGCATTTGTTAAGGGAACACAAGACATCACAAGTAAAGTAAATTATACAATAAATGACAAGACTCTTAATGCAGTTTTAAGCGATTATTTACTTGATGAATCAATTACAGTAAAGATGTTATTACCAAATGGTTATATAGTAATAAATCATATACTTGCAAATTACAACAAGAGATATATAAGGATAATCCAGAATTATATCCAGAAGATGAAAATAATGAAGAATCAGTTTATATGTATTTAAATAAAATACATCCCAATATGTCAAATAATTATTATCCAAAGGAAAAGAAAATTATAGCACAAGATATACCAAACTTAACTTCAATTATAGAAACGGATAATAAATTAAAAAACATTTATAGCTCAGATATATTTATACTAAAAGTTGATGATATTGAATATAAACTAGAATCTCAAATAATAAAAAGTAAAAGAGATATCGTATATTTAACTGATGAAAGTAAAATAACACTTTATATAAAAGAGGGAGTGTTGGAAGATTGCGATTATCCAGCTAGTAATTCGTTATATATGATGTTATTAACTGGAGATACATTACAATATGGAGATGAACAAAGGGTAAAACAAGAACACATTATGACTCATCAAATATTTACAAATACAATAAAAAAAGAAAAATCTGATAAAAAGGGTTATTACTGTGTAGATTTAACTAAAATATTAAGTTTATATTATGATAAAATATCAACTCAAAATCCAAACAACTTGTTTTTTACTACAACCGAATTAAGAGATTATCATTATACTAAACATAAAAATAATGCTTATTATCACATACAAGCGATAAATTTACCATTTCAAAATATAGAACTATTCTATATTGATTGTAAGGAGGACTTGAAATGATAGATAAAAAACCAAAGACATATAATGAAATTGTTAGATTAAAAAAATGTTATACGCTAGTTAATTATTATTCTAATATAACAGAGAATATGTTTAATGAAATATATGATTTTCTTGCAGAATCTGAAAATAATTCAATTGTAGCAAATCAAAATATTTTATCATTTGTTGATGATACTGGAAAAGTTATAAAAACATTTTCGATAGTTCCAAAAAATACTTCTTTTGATAGAATAGAGATTAGCGACAGAGGATTTTCTGTTACACCACATTATGATCCTAGTTCATCATCATCATGGGGAGGATCATCCGGAAATAATAATAACAACAATAATAACAACAATAATAATAGCTAAGAAATTTGCCACCAGTGGCAAAATTTATTTTCAAAAAGTATTACCAAAATTTAAAAATTATGTTAAATTAAAAACATAGTGATATACAAAAAACACCAATGTTGGTATACATATCTTTGAAACTATTACTATAATTGATTTTGAAACGGATAATAGAGTGCTTTTGTGTAATGTGTTTTTCGAATAGGCCCTTCGCTAAGGCACCAAATAGTACAGTAGTAAGATTTAACGATTTTACTACTGTTTTTTTGGCTGAATGTCAATAGTTGGGATGAAATACATGAAAAGTAATCTGGTTATCGTTTATTTTAGGAACTAAGATTCTTATGTAAACAGCATTGTTAGAATAGGATAAAAGTAATTTATCTATAAATTTAAAAATAATAGAGAACCAAATACACCTAGTTTTACAATTAAAGCTAAATAAAAATATTAATATAATATTGTCTAAATTAATATATATTGATATAATTAAGAAAAAAACGGAGGTCCTTATGGAAATAAAAAAGAATGAAGAGTATATAGTAGATATTATAGATAATGGAATGGAAGGAGAAGGAATAGCAAAAATAGATGATTTGGTAATATTCATTCCAGGAGCAATAAAAAAAGAAAAAATAAAAATACTAATAGTAAAAGTATTAAAAACACATGCATATGGAAAAATAATAGAAATAATAAAAAAGTCACCATATAGGGTAGAAGAAGACTGTACTACCTATAAAAGATGTGGAGGTTGCAAATTAAGACATATAGACTATGAAGAGACTTTAAATATAAAACAACAAAATGTACAAAATTTAGTTAATAAAGCATTTAAAGGCAATCAGATAAAAGTGCAAAAAACAATAGGAATGGGAAATCCGTATCATTATAGAAATAAAGCACAATATCCAGTAGGAGTAGATAAAGATGGAAAAGCACAAATAGGAGTATTTGCTGAGAGGTCACACAAAATAATACCAATGCAGAAATGTTTTATACAAAATGAAATAGCTGAAAAGATAGCATTTGCAGTATACAAATTTATAAATCAAAAAGGAATAGAAGCATATAATGAAAAAGAGCAAAAAGGAATACTAAGACATATAATAATAAAAGTAGGAATACGTACACATGAAGTGATGTGCATATTGGTAGTAAATAATAAGAAAATACCATATGAAAGTCAATTAGTAGATATGTTAGCAAAAGAATATAATGTAAAAACAATAGTAAAAAATATAAATGACAAAAATACAAATGTAATATTAGGAAATCAGAACATAATATTACATGGAGATGGATATATTTATGATATTTTGGGAGACTACACATTCAAAATTTCTCCAATGTCGTTTTATCAAGTAAATCCAGTACAAGCAGAAGTATTATATAATATAGCAATAGAAATGGCAAAGTTAAATAAAGAAGATATACTATTTGACTTATATTGTGGAATAGGAACAATTGGAATATTTTCTGCACAATATGTAAAAAAAGTTTATGGAATAGAAATAGTAGAAGATGCGATAAAAGATGCAAAAGAAAATGCAAAAATAAATAACATAGAAAATATACACTTTTATGCTGGTGATGTAGAAAGAATATTTTCAAATTTTATTGAAAAGAAACAAGTATATCCAGATGTGATAATAGTAGATCCACCAAGAAGAGGATTAGATGAAAATACAATAAGCAACATATTAGCAGTACAACCTAAAAAGGTAGTATATATAAGTTGTAATCCATCAACTATGGTAAGAGATATGAAATTACTAGAAGAAAGTTATAGTGTAAAAGAGATTCAACCAGTTGATATGTTTCCGTTTACGAGCCATGTGGAGTGTTGCTCGGTGCTATATCTAAAAGATTCGATACAATAGTTGAGTTTAGTGCTTTTGAAGATTTTATTAGTTTTGATAGAAAAGGTAAAAATAAGGTTAAAAGAATAGAAAATCATAAAATTAAAGTAACGATAGAAGTTGGTGTTAGAATAGATATATGGACACATTTTATGAGAGAGTGTATAATAAATTATGTACACTAAACTGAAAGGAGTGTGTCAAAAATGGCAACAAAAAAGTATGATGAAGATTTTAAACAAATGATAGTAGAATTATATG
>JAAVYV010000001.1 GCA_022791325.1 Clostridia bacterium | reverse complement strand
TGTAGATAATAATATTTTATCAAATTGGTATCTCTTATTCAAATTTTTTATTTAATTTTTTATATCAAAATCATATTGAAAGCCTATATATTTCAATATTTTTTCTTTTTTTGCAATCCCTACGAAAAGTTTATGCTAACTCAAATTAACCTTCAAAACATTCTTTCGTGTATTGTATTGAAAAAAATTTTTTTCTATGATATTATATGACTTACAATGAAGGAGGTTATTGATTATGAATAATAATTTAATTAAAGGAGACTTAATTATTTATGAAGATTCAAATGATAAAATAGAAATAGAAGCCTTTTTATATAATGAAACAATTTGGCTACCTCTTAATAAAATTGCAGAATTATTTGAAAAAGATAAATCTACAATAAGTGAACATATAAAAAATATATTTGATGAAGAAGAATTAGATAGGAATTCAACTGTTGGGAATTTCCCAACAGTTCAAATCGAAGGTAATAGAAGCGTTAGCAGAAACATCGATTATTATAACTTAGATATGATTATAGCAGTTGGATATAGAACTAATTCTAAAAAGGCTACAAAATTTAGGCAATGGGCAACAGAAGTCTTAAAATCATATATTATAAAAGGATATAGTATAAATAAAGAAAAGCTAAAAAATCCTAATAAATATGGAAAAGATTACTTCGATGAATTACTAGAAATTATAAAAGAAATTAGAACAAGTGAACGAAGATTTTATCAAAAGGTAACTGATATTTTTGCAGAATGTAGTATTGATTATAATAAAAACTCTAAAATTGCAAATGATTTTTATGCAACTATTCAAAATAAATTCCATTATGCTATTACAAATGCAACAGCAGCAGAAATAATTTATCATAGGGCAAATAGTAAAAAAGAACATATGGGATTGACTTCTTGGAAACACTCTCCACAAGGAAAAATACTAAAAAGTGATGTTAGTATTGCAAAGAACTACTTAACAAATAAAGAACTAGACTTCCTACAAGATATTGTTAATATGTATTTGGATATAGCAGAAAACCGTGCTAAAAGGCAAATAACTATGAAAATGAAAGATTGGGTAGAAGAGTTAGATACTATGCTAAAAACAAATAGATATGAAGTTTTATTAAATAAAGGGAGTATATCTGCTGAACAAGCAAAAGAATTTGCACAAAATGAATTTGAAAAATTTAGAATTGAACAAGATAAAAAGTATGTTTCAGACTTTGATAAGATTATTGATGAATGCAAATCTAAAAAATAATTTTTTAACACAATAAATTTTTCATTTTAACATAATTTTAATACATATAAAATCATTTTTGATTTTTTTAAGCTCTGAAAGTACTGAAAACACTACATTCTCATTTTTAATATCAAAGCACATAAAAAACGAGAAAACATTGATATATCAACGTTTTCTCGTTTTTTATTTGGAGGCGCCACCCGGATTTGAACCGGGGATCAGAGTTTTGCAGACTCGTGCCTTACCGCTTGGCTATAGCGCCGAATTTTTAAATTTTATAGCACCCGAATAAGGTATTTTTAATGAATAGTGAATAGTTAATAATGAATGGTGAATAATTTCAAATGTGCTTCTCTATAAACTAAAAATTATTCATTATTCATTTTTCACTATTAATTATTCTTTGCAACTTGTTTAAGTTGCACATTTGGAGCGGGAAACGGGGCTCAAACCCGCGACCTCTGCCTTGGCAAGGCAGCGCTCTATCAACTGAGCTATTCCCGCATATGCTTTATTTTTTTAAAGCATATTTATAATAACAAATTTATTTGTAAAAGTCAAGACATGTGGGTAAATTTTCGAAGAATTGGAACATATAGTTTATTATTTTTTTCTTTTCTATTTGTTCTTTTGTTTGTATATCTATCGTTTCTATTATTTCTTCTTTATTTTTTATTATTAGATTTCCTACTTTGGTTAGCTTTGGTAGTGGTGCTTCAAATTCATATATACAGTTTATTTCTATTTTTATGTCTTTTTCACTACCTTTTTTTATTGGTATTTTTTTGTTTTGTATTTCGTTTAGTATCAGTTCTACTTTTTTGTTTTCTGCCTTATTTATATATATGCGCTTTTCATTTATTTGTTTCCATTTTTCAAATTCTTTTTTTGCAATTTCTTCTAAATTTATTCTTTCATAGTTTGAAAATGCATATTCTATTAGTTTTATACTGTCTTCTGTTCTTTTATTTTTTGTGTCTGCTCCTAGTACTACTGTTATTATTTGATTACCATTTCTTGTACATGATGTTACTAAACACCTCATTGCATTACCTGTAAACCCAGTTTTTACTCCGTTTACTCCATTTAGGTTTCCTAATAGCTCATTCGTATTTGTAATTTGCCTTGGCATTCCATTTACATTTATTGTACATGTTTTTGTATTTACTATTTGTGCAAATTTTTCATTTTTTAGGGCATAGTCTGTAAGAACTGCTAGCTCATATGCTGTTGTATAATGCTCGTTATCGTCTAAACCATGTGGCGTTACAAAATGCGTGTTTTTTAGCCCTAGCTCTTCTGCTTTTTTGTTCATTAAATTTATAAATCCCTCTACACTTCCCCCTACATGTTCTGCTAGTGCTACTGCTGTATCATTTCCGTGAGCGAAGCATTAAACCGTAAAGTAGGTCATTTACTGTTATTTTGTCTTCTGCATTTACTTTGAGGCAAGAGCCCCCCGTATTTGCCGATTTTTTTGAAATTGTTACTGTATCCTTTAAATTTGCATTTTCTAATACTACTATTGATGTCATTATTTTAGTGGTAGATGCCATTGGTCTTTTCTGATTTTCATTTTTCCCCCATATTACTTTTTTTGTTGCTCTATCATAAATTATGGCTGATTTTGAGTTTATTATTGGTTCATTTATTGGTTTCGTGGCTGACTCTACTATTTTGTTTATTTCGTTTGGATTTAAATCTATTTCTTCTTCATCATCTGCATATACCAGTGGCATACATACATTTACTATAAGTATAATTAATATTACTATTCTTAATAAAGTTTTATTTTTTAGCACTTATATCACCTTTTTTAATGTATGCTAGTTATTTTTTTTTATTACTTTTTTGTTATTATTTATAGTTTAAAAAATAAAAAAGGAACTGTAAACAAAAGGAAAGATTTGGGGTGGAAAGTTTTGGACGCGTCCCAAATCTTTACCAAATCTTTAAAAGAAAAAAATTGCAAACCTTATTTAGTTTGCAATTTTTTATTTTTTTGATTATTCTATTTTAGTACTTTCTTTTTGATAAAGATTATTCCTACTATTAGTACAACACTTGATATTGCTACTATTATCGCTATTATGTAGTTTGTTCCTGTACTACCATATGGTGGTAATATTTGAACTATGTCTGCTCTGTCAGTATCTATTTCTTCTGGGTCATTTACTGGGTTTTGGTTTCCTACTACTGAGTATGCATTTCTTCTTCCTACATCATTGCTTGTTACTACTATTTCAGTAATATTTCTATATTTTAGGTCGTCACTCTTGTTTTCTGAAGTTATTAGTTGTGTTAGTACTAAGTCATCGGTTACAACACTCTTACTTTCATTGTATATTTTTGGTTCTAGTTTAGCTTTTGCTATTTTAGAATCTGTACTTGTTTCTATAATTGTGTTGTATTTATTTGCATCATTTCTTATGCTATTATGTACTAAAGTTTCCCTTTCGTTGTAAGCTTCTTCACTTCCTGCAAATAATGTGGCTTTATCAATTACTTGCCATGCTGGGTTATCTACCTTATAGAATTGTAAGTTGTTTGCTACATAGTCTATTAATTTATTTGGCTCTGTTTTTACTAATGTGTCTCTATCATGTACTGTTCCTGTGTAATAGAATAGGTTATCTTTATAATCTACTTCTCCTATGTTGGTTACTTTTATTTCATATGAAATTTTTATTGTTGCTCCATGCATTAGCTCTTCGTCCATTGTTAGTTGCGCAAAACCAAATTGTTGTGCTATTTGCTTGTCTCTTATATATTTCATTGGGTCACTTTGTAATTTATAGTCTGTATATTTATAATTTTTTTCACGGTCATCGCGTTTTATCCATAATAGATTATCTGCTTTTTGTGTAGCATCAAATAGTGTTGAACCATCTGCTAATGTTAACTTAATATTTGTTACTTTCTTATTTACTGAAAGTCCTGCTTTTGGTCTTTCCTCTAGTCCTAAGTTTACATTACTAATTTTATATGAAGTACTATTATTTACTGTTTTACCACTTGTTTCAGGTATGTCATACTCAAATTCTATTACCATCATACCAGTTTCTGCAGTCATTTGAGTTTCTGTCCTTAATTCTTCTAGTTTTTCCTCTAATTTACTTAATGGCATTTTTTCATGTGATGCTAATACTTCTGCAATAAAGTTTTTCACATTACTATTTGAGTATTTTATTACATCTTCTCTACTTTTTAATGTTTTACTTTGTCTTCCATATGCTTTATTTTGTTCATCATCTTTCATTATATCTTTTGCATCTGATACATCTGCCTTTTGGTCTGATGCTGTTATATCGTACATATATCCATATTGTTCTCTACTTGGTAGTTGTGTGCCATCTGGTAATACTTTTACTGTTTCATTGTTAGATGCATCTGATTTGAATGTAGATATTGTAGTTTTTTCTTTTCCTAAAGTTTCCCTTCCATTTTGCCAAGTTGAATTTTCTCTCCAAATGTATTGAAGGTTACCATTTTCATTTTTCCATACCCCTTGTTTTCTAAAATCTGATATAAGATTTTGATTTATTCCTTTTTGGTATGTTGTTGATTTATAGTCTTGACCATTATATGATTTTTCGTTTTCTCCTTTACGTCCATAAGCATCTGTTATAGCAGTTTCCATATTTGGTAGTATTGTTCTTACTGTATCCCCATATATGAATCTAATTATATAGTTTCCTGGCATATATGAGTTAAACATATATTTACCTCGTACTCCTCCTATATTTTCCATTGGTGCGTCCTTTGTTCCATAATTCTTATTGCCTATTATTGAGTCTTTCCTTAAACCTTCTTGATTTACACCTATAGTTCCATCTATTGCTGACCATTCTAATCCTAATCCTGATGAGAATGTCTTCCATACATATTCTGTTCCATTATCCATAAGTTCTACTAATTGTACTGTAACTCCATTTATTCCTTTTTCTCCTTGTTCATATATTCCGTTTCCTACATTTGTTTTTTGTTCAGAATCTACTTGATTTCTTTCATCTTCCCATACAATACCGTCTATGCTTCTTACTACAAATTCATTGTTTTCTCTATATAGTATTAACTTAATATTTGGTGCTTTATCTGTATCGTCTTCGAAGTGTTCTTGATTAATTTTTCCATCTTTTGGTACATCATTTGGGTCTAAGTTTCCTGGTACTGAGTCTATATCTAATAAACCAGCTACTTTTCTAAATCCATGTACAGTTTCATCACTTTGATAGTTTGGTATATATGTTTTATCTTTGTAATATGTTCTATAGCCATTTATTTCTGCAATATTTTCTTTACCTACTCCTATTCCCTGTCCTGTACTTACAAATTCATCTAGTTTTATCCATTTTTCTCCATTGCTGTCAGTATCTTTATCTACTCTAAATGTTAGGTATATATATGCAGTTTGTCCTGAAGAAAGTTTCTTATTTTGAAGTCCTGTTATATATAAATTTTTGTATCCTGGTATAGTAGTCTTTCCTTTATATATGCTTTCCTCACTTGCTCCTACTTCCATATTGTCTCCTGCTATTGCTAAACCTTGTTCATATTCTGGAGCTTTTTGGTCATATCCATTTTTGATTCTTATACGTGAACGTTCTGGTACATATACTAAGTCTTCATCAAAGTAATCTACTATTTCCATTACTTCTCCAAGTATACTTTCTGATTGGTTACGAACTGTTAGTTTATATGTTATATATACTTCTAGTTCATCTTGTTTAGTCTTTCCATATTGCCCACTCAAATCGTTTCCGTCTGCATCTTTATAATTTGATGCTTTATATTGGTAATCTGATGCAAATAGCTCTCTTGAATATTCAGTGTTATAGTAAGCATCTGAAAGTCTTACTCCTATATCCCAAGTTCCATCATCACTTTCATCTGCACCTTCTCTTTCATCATACCAATATACATGTGATTTACCATTAATCTCTACTGTAGCTTTTTCAACATCTTTTCTTAATGCCATATCAAATCTTTCTCTCTTTGTTAAACCAAAGTCTATGTTTAGATGATCTGGGTATAGATAATAATAATCTACTCCATCTACTGTTTCTTTTTCCTTGCCATTATCTCTATACATTTCTATAAAGTTCTCATGATATGGATAAGTTCCTCTTTCATGTTCTTTTGTAGTTGCTGATATTCTACAGTCTTCTATAAATTGTAATTTACTCTTAGTCGCTTCTGTATTTCCAAACTCTTTTAGAGCTAAAGAATATGCCTCTTTATAGTTATGTTTTTCTATCGCTTTATTTACTACATAATCGTATATTTCTTTAATTCCACTTGGTGATGAATATGCTGCTACTTCTTGTTTTTCTTTGCTAATGTGATTTTCATAATATTCGCTGTTATATTTTTCTACTATGTATACGCTATTTGTCTCACCTTTTTCTTTATATAGTTCGTTTGTTACTATATAACTTTTTGGATCTGATTCAATTTCTTGGAATTTATCATTAAAGAAATTTCTTTCTCCTGAATTTTCAAGGGCATTTGAGTTTATATCGTCAACACTTAGTGGTAAAACAGGTCCTGTATACTTAGTTGCTTGATATATTTGCCCATCATACCTAAATTCTATCCAATATCTTTCTTTTGAATCTAATGCATTAAATTCATAGTATCCATCGTCGCCTGTTACATATGGGTTTGTTAAATGCTCTCCATATTTATTTCTATCTACTATTTTACCATTTTCATAATGCAATATTACCTCTACACCTCTTTTGAAGATATCATCTCCATCTTTCCTTCCATTAGGTTTTGATTCCTTACTTGCCTTCATATCTTCCCAAACATAACCTGCTAATTTTAATTGTAAGTTCTCAGGTGGTGGTGGTGGTGGAGTTGGCGTTGGTGTTGGTGTTGGTGTTGGTGTTGGTGTTGGAGTCGGTGTTGGTGTTGGTGTTGGTGTTCCTGTTGGAGTTGGCGTTGGTGTTGGTGTCCCTGTTGGTGTTTGTGTTCTTGGTGGTCTTTGTATTGTTGTATTAGCTGATTTTGGTATTGGTATTTCTAGTTGCGCTGGCATTAGCTTTCTTGTTCCTTCTGTCTTTACTAAATTTTGATATTTACCATCAAGATTAATTGTTTCTACTCTAGATGTGGTTATTTCACACTGCCATTCTGTATAATGATGTTCTTCTTTTATACCATTACTTCCTGTTACCCATTCTGTTTTCTGTTCTGATTCAGTATCTGTACAACTATATACATTTTTGTATTTCTTTGCGAAATATTCTGTTAGTGTTGCTTCTGCTTCCATCCACTGAAAATCTATATGAAGTTTGTCTATCTGCTCGTCTGGTCCTCCATCAAATTTCACATAGAACTCTTGCCCAGGCATTATATATGATGCCAATTCATCTGCTGTACAAATATCTATATAATGCTTTCCTATTGGTTGGAAATAATTTGGACTAAATTCTCTACCATTTACAATAATTGATTTTATTTGTATTTGTGAAGTTGTTTGACCAACTATATACATATTGCTTATACCACCATATACTATACCATAATTTCCTCTTACATAATCTACTTTGAATGGACCTACTGTATACTCATTTGCCCCATAATTATAATATGGCTTTATGTAGTTTTTATCGCTCATATCCCCTTTAACAATAGTTCCACCATTACCTTTTATTTCATTTATAAATTTTTCGTAAAATCTTGCTTGTTCTGCTACCATAGTTGCAGTTACACCAGCATCTGTTAATTTAGGATCCTTTACATTATTAGATATACTAACATCATCCCATATTGCTTCTTGCTTTATTTGAGACCAACTATTCCAATCTGGGTCTGGGAATGTATAAATATATGCTTGAAAATCGTTAGCAGCTCTTGTTTCTTTTTCAAAGTAATATGGTCTTGATGTATATTCATTCACTTTTACATGTTGTAAAGTTCTATTCCACCCTGATGTTGCATTTAGCATACGCCTAGCATATGTATCAATAAATTCCCATGTCTCCCCTGCACTTCTTAAAGTCCTTCCCTTTGCTGCACAATATAATGGTTGTGGTGCTCCTCCACCTTCTACTCTCCAGTAGTCTTTAATTTTATGCAAGTTACTCGAATTTACTTCAAATACTGCCCCAGGTGGTAATCTATCCGCCTTTATCGTTCCATTTTCTACTTTTTGTATTTCTTTTATATTATTATTTTCTTTTATACCTGTTAGAATAAAAGGTATATTTTTAGTAAATATAAATAATGTAACTGATAATACTATGAGTATTATTAAATTAACTATTTTTTTAATTTTATCTTTCATATTAATATACCTCCCTTTCTACATCTTTCTTAATACTATCTTTCTTATATAATAAATACTTACTGCAAGTACTATACATATTATACTTGAAATAATTATTGTATATATAATTGCATCACCTGTTTTTACACTTATTACAAGGTCTGCTGATGACATATCATCTTCACCACTTACTTTGTTTCCCGCTATCGAATCTACATCTTGTTTTCCTTCTTCATTATATACTTCATATATTTCAGCATTATTATTTACTATTCCTGTGTTTGTATCTGTCATTTTCTTAATTAATGTCAAGCTTATTTCTTTACTTTGGCCTGGCTCTATTTTTGTGTTTGCTAAGCTCGAATTATATAAGTCTCCATTGTTTGCTGTGTACCAATCTTTATTTAGCTCAGAGTTGAATTTCATATCTTTTGGTGTATAATCTACTACTTTCCTTACATAGTTTGCTATAGAACCTTCATTTGTAACTACTATTTTATATTCCACTATTACTGTTGCGTTTTTTAGTTCTTTTGCTGGAATTTCAACTTTTGCTACTTTTAAGTTATCATAATTGTATGTTTTTACTGTATTTCCATAAGTAATTGTTACTGCTGATATATATTTATCTAGTCTCATATCTGACTTATCTAATTCTATTAAGCCTATGTCTATATTTCTTACATTAACATCTGTTACTTTTATTGTATCTGATACTGCAACTGTTTGTTCTTTTCTTCTTATTTCCATTGTTGTATTTATAAAATCTGAGTTGGTACTTTGACTTACATTGTTTTTCTTATATTCAGTTAATTTATATACTTCTGTATTGTATACAAAAACTACTAAATACTCTCCTTTATTAACTCCTGTAAATGAGTATTCTCCACTTGATGATGTTGCAGTTGTTTGCATAACTTTGTTTGTTTCTTTATTTAATAACCTTACCTCAATTCCTGAAAGTAGCTTTTCATTATCGTTTCTTTCTCCATCTAAATTTTCATCAAGCCATGCTATACCAGAAATTATTTTTTTATTACTTACTGGTTTATTAGGATTTTGTGGTTCATCTTCATCTGTATCATGAGCATCCTCATTATATTCTATTGTTACTTTTACCCTGTTTGATTCTATCCTTTCAAAACCTTTGGCATATATACTTGCATAATTTTCTACTTGTTTTTCTAATTCCACTCCTGGTAATAAATTAGCTTGCATTGTTACTCTAAATATAACTGTTTGACCTGCTTGGAATGTTCTATTTATAACTAATTTATCTTCATCATAACTTCTTAATTCAGTACTTTGTCCATCTATTTCGATTTCTATTTCCATTATTTTCATTCCATCCGGAATTTCATTTTCAAATGTAAAATCATTTGTATATACATCACTTGTATTTGTTACTATATACTCAAAAGTAATCTTCTCATTTTCTTTTACATACGGATTATCTAATCTTGTTTGCTCAATTGTAAAATCTAATTTACTTACTACATTTTTTATTGTATTGCCAATGTATTCATTTCCATTAGCTATTGCTGTAACTTTTGGTGATATTTCACCAGTTATATCACCTATTTTTGTCTTAACATTGCAATCTATCATTGATCCTAAGTAAAGTTCTTGTATTATAAATTCTACAATATTATTCTTTTTATCTATATTTATATTAGATACAATTTCTTTTTCTGATGATTCTATTAAGCTCCTTACATTTGCATCTTCAATTTCTAATCCTTTTGGTATTTGAACCTTTATACTTACATCTTTTAATGAATCTTTGTGACCCTTTTGCTCTACTTGTGTAGTATAAGTAAGTTCATTATCTTTTATTAATAATGAATCTGTAGACTTACTATGACTTACCATAAGTGCTATATCTGCCTCAGCTACCTTTAATATATATTCATTAGAATTTATCGCTTTTTCCATTTCATCTGCTATAGCTCTTATTACAATAGGCAATGTCATTTCTGTTACATCTGTCTTTAATTCAACACTTTCTATTTTCATGTCAAACTCTACTTTTATTTTTTGTCCTGCTTTTACTTCTCCTATGTTTATTATTTTTTCTGGCTCTGTACTATCATCATATCCATTGAAGAAGTCTTCTTCTTTGTATTGTGTATGTAATACTTTATAACTTCCTTGTTCATTTTGTACACTTGGTGCTGTTATGGCTAATTTAGTGTTTTTAGCATCTATCGTTCCTAAGTTTTCTATTTCTGCTGTAAATGTTAGGTACATGCCATCTCTTACTACTGAGTTTTCTTTTGCTGTTGAACTTAATGTTACTTTTAGGTCAGGTGCTACTCCTGTTGAAAGTGTTACCATTCTTGATGTTGTTTTATCTTCTAATGTTTGTTCTTGTTGTTCATTATCGAAATATACTGTATATAATGAACTTGCTGTTTGTGAATATCTTAAGTTTTCTGGTATTTGCATGTCATATGTAAATTTGATGCTATCGCCTATGTTCATATTTTCATTTTCATTTAATTCTATTAAATATGATTTTACATTACTAAAGTTTGCTACTTCTTGTTTCCATCCATTTTCTGGATTATTTAGGTCTTTGTCTGCATTACCATTTTCACTGTAATATATGCTTACATTTTTTGCTTCATTTGATTTTATTTTACCTAACATTGGTATATTTAATGTGTTGTTTAAGCTTTCTGATACGTTTTCTGGGTTTGTTGTTCCTTCTGCTAGTGTTCTTCCTAATATTGTTACATTTTTTATAGGATTGTTATAATTATTTATTACTTGTATTTCTCCTACTGCATTTTTTGCTGGTTCTTGTACTTCTAAGCTTGCTTCTTCATTTGTTGTTAATGCTGTAAGTTCTTTTCCTTCTGCATAATTTGATATTTTATTTACTGTTACTATTCCAAGTGGCGCTATAAAGCTTATTGGTATAGATACTTGTGTATTTTCATTTTCATTTATAACTGTCATTGTTATTTTATCTTGTTTACTTGGTGTTAAATTGTTTGTTGTTATATCTGCTGTTATAATTATATTAGTTCCACCAGTTATAGCATCTTTAGAGTATTTTGTTTGTGTTCCTTTTAGTGTTATTTCTAATATTTTTGTTCCATCTGGTGCTACTTTTAGCTCTTCCTTTTCTTTTACTAGCTCTTCTTCATATAATAACTCTATATTTTTTATATCTATTTGTTCTACATATGATGGTAATTCTAATACTATTTTAGGGTTTGTATATAGTTTATTGTAATTTGATGATGTATTTAGTATTGCTTTTAATTGTACATTTTCATTTTTTACCAGTGTTGAAAACTCTGTAGTATTAGATACTAATTCTACTTTTGCTTGTGGCTCTACTAAGTTTATATTTGCTTCTACATTTTGCTCTACTAATATTTCTCCTTTTAAACTTGCTACTGCTTTTATTTGTGTGTTTAATTTTTCCATTTTTGATATTTGAGCTTTGCTATAGTCTATATCTGTTTTTATTGCTTTTTCAAGGTTTATTTCAAGCTTTCCTTCTTTTTGTGGTTTACTTGTTTGTAATTTGATATCATTTATGTCTAATTCATTTACTTTTACTTCTATGTTTCCGTTTTCGTTTTCTTTAACATTTTTATCTATTATTGCTACTTCTTTATCTTTTGAATATATTTTTATATATCCTTCTTCTCCTAATATTTTGCTTAAGTTTTCTTTTGCTATACTTATGCTTTTGTAATATGCATAGTTTTTATTTGCATATGTTGTACTTGCTTGTTCTGTTTCTGATTTAAATATATCTGCATTTTTATTAATTACTATTTCATCTATTAAGTTTGCTAAACCTATATTTGCTATTACTTTTTCATTGTATAATACTTCTTGTTTTTCATTTGCTATGTAGTTTGCATACATTTGACCCTTACTTAAACTTTCAGTTGTTTCTATTGTGAAGTCTACTACATTTCCTATCTTTTCATTCATTTCTAGTTCGTTTTCGTAGTTTGCTTGTAGTAATGTTTCATTTGCATTATATAGTGTTATATTTGAATTTACTTTCATGCTTGCTATTATTGCTTTTTCATTATTTAATGCTTCTTCTGGATATATGTATGTTATTACATATTCATTTTGCCCTTGTTTTTTCCATGAAATATTTTGGTTTCCGTCTTTTATGTTTTGAACATTTATTGTTACTATTCCTTCATTGATAGAATAGTTATTTTCATTAAATGATAACCCATTTTCTTCTCCTGTTGTTGCTATCATACTATTTGCATTAACTTTTATATCTTTTGGAGGAATGTTATTTATGTTTGGTATTTGTATTTTTAGTTCTTCTACTTTTATTGGTGCTGTATTTTCTTTAACCCCTGATGTTATAGTAGTTTGCATTATTAAGCCTTTTTCTCCATTTATGTTATATGGTACAAATTTACTTACTTTTGCTTCTACTACTGCTTCTGAACTTGTAACCCAGTTTAAACTTAAAAGCATTTCTTTTTCTATTTTGTTTTGTACTGCTTTATTATCTATGTATATTCCTGATATTTTTGCTTTGTTTACTGCGTTAAATTGATTAGGGTCATATTCTTCTGCATTTTTAAATTCTATTGGTATTTCTATTCTTATACTTTCTCCTGCATCTATTTGGTTTAATAGTATTTCATTATTTTTTGTGTTTACATGAGAAATAAATTCAGATGTTATTGTATCTAAAATATTAAAGTTTGTGTTTTCAAACTCTATTTTAGCATCTTTTAGGTAACCTGAATTTTTTACTGTTATTTGTGCAATTATTTTATTTTCTTCTCCTACATTTTTTGTTGCTTCGTATGTTTTCTTCTCTTGCTCTTGTATAAAGTATGTATCGATTTCAACATTTGGATTTTTAGTTTTTGCATTTTGGTTATTTATATCTGCTGCTATTACTTCCCCTATGTGAACTCCTATACTACTTAAATTTGTTAGCATAATTAATAAAACTAACATACTTGCTACTATTTTTTTACATTTTTTGTACATAAAAAAATCCTCCTATTTTTTCATAATTTCGCTTATAATTATTATACTGCATTTTTCAATATTTTTCAACACTTTAGCAGTATTTATTAAACTTTTTATGTATATTAATTGTTTTTTTATAAATATTTTTAAATATAATTACGCCATATTATATTTTTTATTATATTTTTACATATTTTTGTCTATTTTTCAAGATTTATATGTTCTTATACTCTGGACTATTACGTTTATTATTACGGAAGGGCATTTTGAGCTTTAATATTAAATTTTTGTTACATTTTTATAATTTTTTGTAACGAAATTAACTTTTACTGAATATTATTAAATATATATTAAGTATTGAGGTGATTTTATGAATGATGAAATGTTTAAAAATCTTTCTAGTATGCTTGGAAGTTCAAATTCTTCTGGAGATTTTAATAATGTAATTTCTAATTTTGCTTCAAACTTTAATAATAGTAGTAATGATTCTACTAATAATACTTCAAATAATAACTTTGACTTTTCTAATATTGATATGGAAACTATTATGAAAATAAAAAATATTATGGGTTCTTTAAATTCTAAAAAAAATGATCCTAGATCTAATTTGCTTTTGTCTTTGAAACCCTATTTAAAGCCTTCTAGAAAAGAAAAGTTAGATCAATATATGAAGTTTATGAACCTAGCTAGTATGTTAGATACTTTTAATACTATGGGTGGTGAAAATACAAAATGATTCCTTTTCCACCTTTTTTAGGTTTTAACTCTTATTATAGAAAAACTAATAATATTCCTTACAAACCTTATGCCCCTAAGGCTCAATGTGATAATAAAAATAATTATAGTACATCTTATAATAATGTAAATAATTTTAAAAGCAATTCTCTACATTACAATAATAATGTAAACTCTAATTCTTCCTCTTTTTATAATTCAACGAATAGTCAAGGAAGAATACAAAATAATTATAATTTTAATAATAATGAAATTTTAGGCGAATGTTCTTTTAATTCGTCAGATAAAAAACAAAATAGTAAAAATGAATATGAACCCATTTTTACCATTTTTGGAATAAACTTATATTTTGATGATATATTAATTTTAGCATTATTATTGTTTTTGAATACTGAAGATGTTAAAGATAATTATTTATATATTATTTTAATAATGTTACTTTTTAATTAATTTTTATAATATAATTTAAACTATTAGGTTTCTTTAATAATGTACCTAATAGTTTAAATTTTTTATTATTCTAGTATTATTTTGTCATTTTCATCTACATATGCATAATTTTTTATTGTTTGCTCTATATCATCATTTATTGGATTTTCTTTTATTATATTTGCTATACGTATTTGTGGGCTTACTATCATATTGGCAGCTATTATTGCTTTTTTGTTTCCTTTTGCTCCTGCGTGAGCTAAGCCTCTTAAGTTTCCTAATATTACTATATTTTCTTCTGCTACTACTTCTGCCCCTCCATTTACATCCCCTAGTATTACTATGCTTCCTTCATATTCTATTTTTTGACCTGAACGTACTGAATTTCTATAAAATGTTGTTTTTGAGTCTTCTATTTCTTTATTGAATGTTTTCTTTATGCTGTGTAACCCTAATGCTTTTGGTGTTTCAAATTCTATTTTTACATCTATTTGTTCTTTTACTATTTCTTGTATTTCGTCCATTTCTTTACTTTTTAATACCTTTCCTTGTATTTCTATTGGTGTTTTTTCCTCTTTATATAATTTTTTTAATTCTGGTAATTTCTCTGTTAATTCTTCTATTATTTCTTGTTGTAATGCTGTTTCTTTTATTTTTATTATTATTTTATCTTTTTTTAGGTTTATTGATATGTTTGATATTTTCATTTTTCCGCTTCCTTTCCTTTTTTAACTTTGAGGGCTTAGGAATTTTTTATACTAAATGTTTAATTAGTACTTTTCAATAATTGTTTTTGCTTATGTTAACAATATTTGTATAATTCTAATTTCTAATTTCTACACTTGGTTTGGCATTCATGTCTTCTGTTATTTTTGTAGCATTCATTCCAAAGTATTCTGCTATTATGTTTCTTGCCACTTCACAGTTATAGCTACCACTTCCTCCATTTTCTGTCATTACTACTACTGCTATTTCTGGTGTATCAAATGGTGCAAAGCCTACAAACCATGCATTTGTTTTTCCTTTTATTCCCGTTTGTGCTGAACCTGTTTTTCCTCCTATTTCTATATTGAAGTCTTTGAAATATGAGTATGCTGTTCCTCCAGATTCGCTTGTAACTCCTCTCATTCCCTCTAATATTGCTTTTATATTTTCTTTGTTAAAGTTTAATTCGGCTGGTTGCTCTTTGTTTATTCCTAAACGTTCTTTTAAAAAGTTGTTTATTTCTTCTTTTGGTAGATTATTTCCTTCTGAATTTATTATTCCTTTTATTATTGTTACATCTATATTATTTCCTCCATTTGCAAGTATACTAATATATTTGGCCATTTGTATTAGTGTAAAACTGTTATCGTGCTGACCTATGGCTGCTTGCAGAGTATTTCCTCCGTGTAAAATGTTCATTTTTTGCTTTTGATGCTTCTTTACTAGATACTGTTCCTTGTACTTCTCCTAATAGTTCTATTCCTGTTTTACTTCCTAAACCTAGGGATTTTGCGTATTTAGAAAGTGTATCTATTCCCATCCTATTTCCCATTTCGTAGAAGAAATAGTTACATGAGTGTTTTATTGCATCTGTTACATTTAGGTAACCATGTCCTCTTCCATATGAACTATATATCCAACATTTTGGCTTGTAGTCTACTGCATAGTTATATATACCTACGTCATTTACTTTTTCGTTTATTGTAACTGCTTTTGTTTCTAGTGCAGCTAGTGCTGTTACCATTTTAAATGTTGAACCTGGTGCATATACTGATGATATACTTCTATTTAAAAATGGTGAATTTGCTTCTTCTGATATATATTCATTATATTTTTCACTGCTTATTCCATTTACAAATAGTTGTGGTTCAAAGCTTGGAAAACTTGCCATTGAGAGTACTTCTCCTGTTTTTACATTCATTACTACTGCTGATGCTGCATTAGCTTCATATGGCTTTCCATAGCCTCCATTTCTCATTTTTTGAATATTATTTTGCAGAGCATCTTCAGTTATTTTTTGTAAATTTGCGTCTATTGTTAGTACTACATCATTTCCTGCAGTTGCTTCTTCTACTGTTTCTTCTCCTGTAATTGTTCCATCTACTGCCATATCTATTTGTTTTATTCCATTTTTCCCTTTAAGGTATGGTTCAAAAATATATTCTATTCCTGTTTTACCTATTCTATCATTTAATAAGTATCCTTTATTTTGTTTTAGCTCGTTTTCATCTATTCTACTTACATAACCTAATATATGTGATGCTGTACTTCCTAAAATATAGTTTCTAAGTGGTACTGTATTTATCGTAAGACCTGGAAATTCGTCGTTTCTTTCGTTAAATATTGCTATTGCTTTTTCTGATACATTACTTGCAATTTCTACTGTTTTTGTACTGCTATAACCTTCTTTTGATATTTTATATCTTAATGTCATTATTTTTCTTACATTTTTCTCATCTTGTTCAGTTATTTTGTATTTATCTTTTAATATATTAAAACATTCTATTGCTGTTTTTCCTTCTTCTATATTATTTTGTTTTTTCCACTTTTTTTGTGCTTCTTCATCTATAGTAAATTCTATTGGATCTAACTTTATTGGTAAATCATCTATATATGTATCTGCATTTTCTTCTAGTACATTTGCTATTTTTAATAGTGTATTATTTAATAGTTTCTCATCTATTTTTGTTTTATATAAGTTTAGTACATTTCCTAATTTAGTTGTAGCAAGCTTATTTCCTGTTTGGTCTAATATATTTCCCCTTGATGCTTGTAATATGCTTTCTCTTGATAGCCTTGTATTTGATTGTTCCCTATATTCTTTGCCTTTTACTATTTGAAGGTTAAATAGTTGACTTATTAGTATAATTCCTATTATATATACTCCAGCTGATATAATATTGTATCTTAATTTTTCTTGTTTACTTCTTACTTTATTCAACTTCTTCACCTCCAAATTTATTTTTATAATACCTTTTTAACATAATATATATAATATAATTTTAAAAATATTTTGTTAGAATTTTTTGTCCTTTAAATATATCTTCCATTTTATAGCCTACTTGTTGTAATATTGGATATATTATTATTGTAAGAATTATATTATATATTAATTCTATTAGTAGTATTTTTACGAATTCTAATATTTGAACATTAATATTTTGCATTATTATACTTAATATATAGCTTCCTATTTCAAATAAAAGCGTACTTGCTAGTACCATAAGCATTATTGTTATTTTACTATCTTTTGAAAAATTTTTATCAAAATACCCTGCTAGAATTGATATTGCAGTTAGCATTATTGTGTATATTCCAAAACTTTTTGCTGTTACTATATCTAAAAATATTCCAAAAAATAGGCTATATGGTATTCCTACTTTTATACCAGCAAATAGTGTAATAAATAAAGCTAGCATTACAAATAAGTTTGGTTTTATTCCTGCTATTGTAAACCAACTAAAAAAGTTAGATTGCAAAAAGTATGTGATTAGGAAGGTTAGGAATATTCCTATTATTACTATTGATTTTTTCACTATTTCTTTCCTTTCTTTATTTGAAGTTGGACCTTCGTCTTCTACTTCGTAATCACTAATACGGTTTCTAATTTGTTAAAGTTTACTGCTGTATCTATTAGCGCATATCTATCTGTTATATTTTTTGTTGTTATTACTTTATTTACTGTTCCTACTAATATTCCCTTTGGGTAAATTCCACCCAGTCCTGAAGTTTCTAGTGTATTTCCTTGCATTATTGTCGCTTCTGGACCTATATATGTTGCTTTTAAGTTAGAGCTTCCTTCTAAAGTTCCTTTTGCTATTAATGTGTCCCTTGAAGATGTTAGTATACAACTTACACTACTTGCTGTATCTATTATTGTTTGAACTTTTGCATTCGTAGGAGTTACTGATATTATATGACCTACTAAACCTTTGTCTGATATTACTGGCATATTTACATTTATACCATCATTTGTTCCTACATTTATTACTATTACATTACTATAATTACTTATATCTTTATTTATTACATATGCTGGAACTGTTTCATATTCATTGTATTTATTTTTTAAATTTACATATTCTTTTAATGTTTCATTTTCTGATTTTATAATTTCATATTCTCTTAATGATTTTTCTAAATTGCTATTTTCTTCTTTTAACTTTTCATTTTCCTCTTTTAGATTACTAATATCTGTAAAAAAGTTATCATTTCCAAATATCCAATTTTTTAAATATGTTAAACCATTTTGGACTGGCATAACAAAAAAACTAAATACATTTTGAGCATATGATAAGTTGTTTGTTTCAATATTTGAAACAATTACTATAAATATTAGAATTACTATAGTTATTATTATACCTATTATACCTTTTCTCTTTTTGTTATACATTATTTGGCTCCTTTTTTATTCTTCCTTTAACGTCTTCTTTTTGAGTTGATTAGCACACTTTTTAATTTTTCTAAATCTTCTATTGTTTTTTCTGTTCCTTTTACTACACAGTCTAATGGGTTTTCTGCTACATATACTGGCATACCTGTTCTGTTACTTAATAGTTTGTCCAAATTTTTAATTAGTGCTCCTCCACCTGCTAATATTATTCCTTTTTCCATAATATCTGATGCAAGCTCTGGTGGTGTTTTTTCTAGCGTTTGTTTTACACTTTCTACTATTTCATTTACTGATTCTGCCATAGATTGTAATATTTGAGAAGAGTATATTTCCACATTTTTTGGAAGTCCTGTTGATAAGTCTCTTCCTCTTACTATCATACTATTGTCTGTCATAAGTGGTGTTGCACAACCTAATATTATTTTTATTTCTTCTGCTGTGGTTTCTCCTATTGCAAGATTCATTTCTCTTTTTATATAATTTATTATATCTTCATCTAATTCGTCGCCTGCTACTCTAAGTGAATTGCTTACTACTATCCCCCCTAATGAAATAACTGCAACTTCTGTTGTTCCTCCACCTATGTCTACTATTATACTTCCACTTGGCTCGGCTACATCTAGGTTTGCTCCTATTGCTGCTGCCATTGGTTCTTCTATTAAATATACTTCTCTAGCTCCTGCTTGCAATACAGATTCTTCTACTGCTCTTTCTTCTACTTCTGTAATTCCTGATGGTACACCTACTACTACTCTAGGCCTTGTTACATTATACCTTTGGCAAACTTTTGAAATTAAGTTTTTTAGCATTAGTTGTGTTGCTGTAAAGTCTGCAATAACACCATCTTTTAGTGGTCTTATTGCTTTTATTTGCTCTGGTGTCCTTCCGTAGCATTTCTTTTGCTTCATGACCTGTTGCTACAATTTGACCTGTTTTTCTGTCTATAGCTACTACTGATGGCTCTTTTAAGACTATTCCTTTTCCTTTTAGTGTGACTAATGTATTGGCTGTTCCTAAGTCTATTCCTATATCTTTACTTTTTAAACTAAATAAATTCATGTTTTTTATTTCCCCTTTTTTATTTATGTTCGTTATATATGCTACATAAAAAGGGCAGATATGTTTTTCATGTTTTATATCTATCCCTTTTATTTCTTTTAACTTTTGTGTTTTGCTAATATACTTTCATATGTTCCATCTCCTATTACTATATGGTCTAAGAGTTGTAACCCTAATAGTTTTGCGGATAGTTCTACTTCTTTTGTAAATTTTATATCTGTCTGACTTGGAGTTGCATTTCCACTTGGATGGTTATGTACCATTATTATTCTTGGTATTTCCATCTTTATTGCTTCTTTTAATATGTCTTTTACTTGTATATTTATAAAAGAGGTTCCCCCTAGCCCTACATCTATTATCTTTTGTATCTCATTTTTTGTATTTAGCATTATTACTTTTAACTTTTCTCTTTTTTCATATTTTAGTTCTTCCATTAGCAAATTTGCTACATCTAATGGGGTCTTTATAACTATTTTTTTATTGTTTATTGGCCTCCCCATTCTTTTTGCAATTTCGCAAACTGCTTTTAATTGTATTGCTTTTACTTTTCCTATTCCTTTTATTTTTGTTAATTCTTTCATTGATATTTCTGATAAAAATCTCAAATTATTATTTTCATTATTTAACATTAATACCTTTTGTGCTAATTGTAATGCTGTTTCTTCTTTTGTTCCTGTTTTTATAATTATAGCTAATAATTCGGAATTAGATAATGTACTTTCCCCATACATTTCTAGTTTTTCATATGGCCTTTCTGATAAGGGTAATTGTTTTAATTTTATTGACATTTACATTCCTTTCCTAAGCCCCTAATTTTAATAATGAATATCGAATAATAAATAATAGCTAATAAATAATTCTTTCCTATTAACCACAGTATAAACCGTATTCCAACATCCATTATTAAAATTAATTATTCACTATTAATTCTTCACTATTCATTAAATAACTTCTAATCTTCTATACTTTCCTATATACTAATATTGCTATTATTAAACCAATTATACTTGCAATATTGATTTTGAACATTAATGCAAATGTTATTTGCATTATACTTAAGTTTAGTTCTACTGGTGATGTTAGTCCAAAGCTTTGTCCATATGATAGCCACCATAAAAAATCAACTTGTCCTGCAAGTTCCCCAAGTAACCCTCCTATTACTAAACCTGATAATATAAATAATAGTAATATCCATACATTTTTATCTTTTGTTGCCATTTTTATTCTACCTCTCCTTTTGTTCATTTACTTTTTTGATTTTTTTCTTCGTTTTCATTATTATATATTCATTTACATTTTTTTTCAAGTAAATAGCTAGAAAATTTTTCCAAAATCTATTTTATTTTTTACATTAATGTGTTATATTAATTGGTACTTATTTTTCTATTATACATATTATAGAATAGATATTTAGCAAAATTTACTTTTATTGTTACTTAGTTTTTTAATATAAGTGTACCCTATGATAAACAACTATATAATTTTTTACCAAATATTGTTCGTTTATTTTTTGTGGCATACGTGTTATAATTAAAGTATACATAGTATTAGGAGGATTTACAAAAATGCGTTTTGAAAAACTTAATGAAAATAAAATTAGAATTACACTTACAAATCAGGACTTAATTAAAAAAAATATTGACTTTCATTCGTTTATGGCAAACCCTATTGAATCTCAAGATTTATTTTTTGACATGTTAGATACTGCTGAAAAAGAAATTGGTTTTATTACCAGGAACTACCAAATTAGAATTGAGGCTTTGCAAGTTTCAAATGGAGACTTTATTTTGATTATAACCCGAAGCCTTCCTGAAACTAAAAAGTGTTCGGAAAAGAAAAAGTTACATATTAAAAGGAAAAATAATAATTTAAAAAATACTGATGCTTTATATTGTTTTTCTTCTTTTGATGATTTTTGCGAGTTTTCATTATTTTTAAATAACAACCATATTAAAATTTCTAATATTGCAAAAAACATTTCTTTATATGAGTATAATAGCAAATTTTATTTATCTTTTTCTAATATTAATTTGGCTTCTCCTGATTTAAAGAAAATTTTCAGCTCTATTACAGAGTTTGGCTCTTATATTAGTTATAGTGACTTATTGAATAGAAAATTGGTTGAAAATGGTACCTTGATTATGAAGAATAATGCTATTATAACTGTTATTAAACATTTTGCATAAAAAAATGACAAAAAACAAGATTAGAAAACTGTAAAAAGGACAGAGGAAATTGACACTCTTTATCTTTTAAAGATGTGTCAATTTCCTCTGTCTCTTTTTACAGCCTTTATATTTTTATTGTTCCAATTATTATTTGGTTTATTGTTGATAAGTCTGTTACTGTTATTTGTCCATCGCAGTCTATATCTGATGCTTTTTCTAAAACGCCTGTTAATGTTACTTTATGTAGTATTGCTTGATTTAGTGTTGATAAATCTGTTACTGTTACTTTTCCATCACAGTCTATATCTCCTCTTACTGCTATTTCATACTCGTATGTTTCACCTTTATATTCTATTTTTAACTTATCACCTGTTTTTACTAAACTACTATTTTGTAGTATTTGTCCTTTTGAATCAATTACTTGCATACTACCATTTGTTGTTATTTTATTGGTAAAGTCATTTACTGTTGTATTTTGATTTACTTTGCATATGTATTTTGTTTGACTTTCTATTTTATATTCGCTTGAAGTTATTGAAAATGGTATTTCCTCTACTTTTATCCATTTTGCATAGTATGTTCTAGAACCTGTTTGTGTTTCTGATATACTTGTTACATTGCTTTCTGAAAAATCGCTATTATTATACCATCCCCCAAATGTATATCCTTCTTTTGTTACATCTGTTGGTAGTATTGCTCCTATTCCATATTTATAACTTTTAATATCTCCACTATTTATAATCCCTCCATTTGTATTTAGTGTTATTGTATAGTCCATTCTATCATAATATATTCTTAGCTCTAGTGTCCCATTTGCATTTATTTCTCCTGTTTTTAGTCTATTTGGGTGTGTTGTATTTTCTTTAAATCCCTCTTCTATATATGCATCTTTTACTCCTGCTGTTGCAGTTGCTCCTACTATTCCTTCTTTTATTTGCGTTTCTACTAATTCATACTCTGTTAAGTTTGTTTCTTGCTTATAGTGTTTTATTGTATAGTTAGCTTTATTTTCTGTCCATTTTGCATAATAAGTCTTATTTCCTGTATCTTCTTGTGTTATTTTTGTCACTACTGCTCCTGAGAAGTCACTATTTTCATACCATCCTGCAAATGTATATCCTGATTTTGTTACATCTGTTGGCAAATTTACTTCTGATCCTTTTGTATATTCATTTACTTCTCCACTATTTATATTTCCTCCATTTGCATTAAATGTTATTGCATATCTTGTTTGTGTTATTTTTACAGCTTTATATATCCTAGCATCATCTCTTGTATATGTGCCACCGTAATATTCAAATGGTATCCCCTCTGTTCCTATTCCGAATACTCCATAATAATTATTTCCTGCAGAATATAATTCTCCATCGTTATCTAAATAATATATTATTTCGTCTCCTGAATATATTGAATTATATGGTTGTTCCCATATTCCATCAGTAGGTTTTGTAGTATCTGCATTCCATTTATATCCATATTTTCCATCTGAACGAAGTGCAAAAAATGTATCACTTGAACTTGCTATATCTTTTATTTTAGTATTGCTTAATATTGGAGTTGGTTCTTGTGTTTCTCCCCATGACCATATATCTCCATTTTCATCTAATGCAATAACTTTATAATAATTTGATATTTCTACTTTCTTAATTTTAGACGATATTGGTACTTTTACCCAATCCGAATGTTCTACTGAAGTATCTATTCCTAGTTGACCTTTTTTATTGCTTCCTGTTGCCCAAAGACTTCCTGTTTCATCAACTGCATATGTACATTTATAACCAGATTTAATATATTTAAAGTTCATACCTGCTTTGGTTATTCTAGGTGCTAAAATTTCTTCAGCAATGACTTCTGAATCATATGAACCATCTCCTAATATTCCTAGTGCATTTGTTCCCCATCCCCATAGGTTTCCTTGTTCATCTATTGCTATAGCTCCTAATCTTCCATAAGTAGCAACTTGTACATATTTTGTCCCTGTTGTTATTTTAGTAGGGGTTAACATTTCATATTCTATTTCAGATAATTCACCAAGTCCCAATTGCTTTTCAAAGTTATTTCCCCATGTCCATATATCTCCATTTTCATCTATAGCAACACTAAAATTTACTCCTGTAGATATATTAGTATATACCATATTATTTCCATTAAGTCCTGTTATTTGTGTAGGAACATAATACATGTCTTCTTTTGTTCCTGTACCTAGTTGTCCTCTCTTATTATTTCCCCACGCCCATATATTTCCATTTTCGTCTATAGCTAACGTATGTTGTGAGCCTTCTTCTCCGTAATTTGGCATTGAAGAAATTTTAGAAAATTTTATATTATATGGACAATCATCTGTTGTAAATACTGCATTTGTATTTGTTTTTGGTATAATAGCTAAAATTAAGATTAATAACATTACTATTACTAATAGTTTTCTTTCTTTTCTTTTCATAAATTTCCTCCATCCCTTTTGATAGACTTTTTTACAGCCTATTAAAATATCTATAATGTTATTTTTTTAATTAAGGCTTGATTCATACTTGATAAGTCTGTTACAGTTATTGCTCCATCATAGTCTATATCTGCCGCTCTTTGTAGAATTCCTGTTAGTTTTATTTTATTTATTAATGCTTGATTTAGGCTTGATAAGTCTGTAGCTGTTATTAGTCCATTTCCGTCTAGATCTCCCCTTACTACTATTTGATATTCGTATATTACTCCCTTATACTCTACTTGTAATTTATAACCTGTACCTACTAGTTCATTTTCTTTTATTGTTTTTCCTTGTTTATTTAATACGGTCATAGTTCCATTTGTATCTATGTGACTCTTGAAAAATTCTGATGTTGTATTTGGGCTTACTCTGCTTATATATTTTACGTCGTCTTCTATTTTGTATATATCTGAACTTATTCTAAATGGTTCATCATATTCTACCCATTTTGCATAAAGGGTTTTATCTCCTGTTTCCCCTGCTCTTATTCTTGTTATGGCTGTTCCTTTTAAGTCTGCTGTTTCATACCATCCTGCAAACGAATATCCTTGTTTTTCTACTCTATTTGAAATGAGTGTTTCTTCACCATATGTATATTTTTTATTTAATATACCTTTTTGTGTTCCTCCATTTAGTTCATATTTTATTTGATATACATTTCTATCATAATATAGTTTTAATACCAACCTTCCATTTGCTAAAATTATTCCTTCAGCTCTTCTTGCACTATAAGTTGTATTTTCTGTAAAACCTGTATAATTTTGTGGCTGTGCTATAACTTTACTACCTATTCCACCTGTATATGTTTTTGTTTCATATAGTTCATAGCTTATTAATTCACTGTTTAATGTTTGTATATAATGTTCTACTTTATAAAATGATTGTTCTGCTGATATCCATTTTGCATAAAATATTTTGTCTCCCGTTTCTCCTGGTTCTATACTCGTTATCGCATCTCCTGTAAAATCTTGTGTAGCATACCAGCCTGCAAATGTACAATTAGCTTTTTCTACTCTATTTGAAAGTAATACTTGTTCACCATATGTATAACTTCTTTTTAATGTTCCTTTTTCTGTTCCTCCATTTAGTTCATAAATTATCCTATATGAAGTTCTATCATAATATAGTCTTAGTATTAAATTTCCATCTGCTTGAATTACTCCTTCAGCTATTCTTTCGCTATAACTTGTATTTTCTACAAATCCTTTATAGTTTTCTGGTTGTGCTATTACTTTGGTATTTATTATTCCTGTATATACTTTTGTTTCAAATAGTTCATACTCTATTAAGTTATTACCTGTTGTATGTATATAGTGCTCTACTTTGTAAAATGTTTCTTCTTTTGCTAACCATTTTGCATAGAATGTTTTATTTCCTGCATCTGTTGATTTTATACTTAATATAGAACTTCCTGTTAATTCTTGGGTTTCATACCAACCTCCAAATCTATATTCCCCTTTTTGTACATTGTTTGAAAGTTGTATTTCTTGTCCATATGTATATTGTGTGTTTAACGGTTCGTTAGCAGTTCCTCCATTTAGTTCATAGTTTATCTGATATACATTTCTATCATAATATAGTTTTAGTATTAAACTTCCTTCTGGATTAATTATTCCTTCTGGTACTCTATCTTTATGGCTAGTATTTTCTGTGAAGCCTATATAATTTTCTGGCTGTGCTGTTACTTTACTTTCTACTACTCCTGTATGAGTTTTAGTTTCATATAATTCATAACTTTCACTGTTTAATGCATGCACATAGTGTTGTACTCTATATATTACTCCCTCATCTGATAACCATTTTGCATAGAAAGTTTTATCTCCTATGTCTGTTGCTAATATTTTGCTTACTTTTTCTCCAGTAAAATTACTATTTTTATACCATCCTTCAAATATATATCCTTCTTTTTCTACTTTTGTTGGTAGTGTTATTTCTTGCCCTGGAGTATATGTTTGTACATTACCTTCTATTATTGTTCCTCCATTTAGGTTTAGTTTTATACTATATACAGTTGCTTCCCATTTAGCATAATATTTTTTTTCACCTGTATCTGTTTTAGATATAACTGTTATCATAGGACCTATTAAATCACTATTTTCATACCAACCTTTAAATGTATAACCTGGTTTTGTTACATCTGTTGGTAATGTTGCTCCTTCTCCATATTCATAACTAGTTACATCTCCACTATTTATAGTTCCTCCATTTGTATTTAATGTTATTGTATATGCACCTTTTTTCCATTTAGCATAGTAGGTTTTGTCTCCTGTATCTGTTGTAGTTATTGTTCTTACTCTATTACCTGTACCTTCAATGTTTTCATACCAACCTTCAAATGCATAATTTCTTCTTCTTACGTCTGTTGGTAATGTCGCTCCTTCTCCATATGTATAACTAGTTATATTTTCTTCACGTATTGAGCCTCCATTTGGGTTTAAAGTTACTTTGTAAGTTTTTGGTGTCCATTTAGCATAATATGTTTTATCTCCTATAACTCCTACTGGTACCTCTGTTCTTCTAATTTCTTCCCCATTAACATTTTCATACCATCCTTCAAATATATGTTCATCTTTAGTTACATCTTTTGGTAGCACTGTCATTACACCATATTGATAAAATGTTAAGTTTCCACTATTTATCTTTCCACCATTTGTAACTAAGTCTAATTTATAATCTCTTCTGTCATAATATAATACTAACTGTAATGATCCATCCATTAGTATCTCCCCTGAAACCTTAGTTCCTGGATATGTAGGATTTTCTTTAAAATATTGATCTGTATAATATTTTGCTGTAGCTATAGTCCCTACGTTTCCTCTATATGCTTCAGTTTGTACTAGTTCATATTCATTCAAAATAGCTGTCTGTTTATAATGTAGTATTGTATAGTTCGCCTTTATTGGCTCCCATTTAGCATATAATGTTATTGTTTCATTTTTTGAATAGTACTCCGATTCAGAATATCTAGTACCTGTTGCATCTGCATTAGTATACCATCCATCAAAATATTTATATGTTGGTGGCGTGAATTGATTTCGTTTTATTCTAATTGACATATCTGGTCTTTTGGCTTGTGGTTCCATTTCACCTGTTCCACCATTTGCATTATAAAAAATAGCATATCCTTTTTTTAGATGTATTGATGAAGTTAATCTTACTTGACCTGTATATACTTTTTCATCATAATTATCATTGTTATTATAATAATAATTTGCTGGTAATATAAATGTTGAATTTGATGAATATGATTTTGGTGTATATATTTGTTCTAGTAAATTTGAGTCTGTTAAGTCTATATTCATATTACGTATATCAAAATTCCTTAGATTTATAGTTTCTAATAAATTACATCCTTTAAACATATTGTCTGATTTTGTTACTTTACTTGTATTAAAATTACTTAGGTCTAAATTTGTTAAACTATTACAATTAGAAAACATTGCAGTCATATCTGTTACTTTACTTGTGTTAAAATTACTTAATTCTAAATTTGTTAACCTATTGCAATTTTCGAACATTCCATTCATTGAAATTACATTTGTTGTATTCCAAGTTTCTATTCCATTTATGATTGTTAGACTATTACAATTTTTAAATGTATTAGACATATTATTTACACTTGTTGTTTTCCAATTAATTACATCAATACGGTTTAGTCTTGTGCAATCTTGAAATAAAGATTCTATTGAGGTATCTTGAATATTCCAATTTCTAGCATCTAAATAATCTATATTTGATGATTTTATAGATTCAATTACCTTTTTTATATTTTCTGTTCTTATATTCCAATTAGGCAATTTTAATGTATTTAATACTGTACATCCTGAAAACATTTCAGAACTTCCTATTAAACTTTGTGTATTAAATCCAACTAATTCTACACTTCTTAATTTACTACAGCCTAGGAACATCTGATTCATACTGCTTATTTGTATTATTTCTCTGCCATTCATCATTACATTTTGTATATTTTTACAGTCTTGAAACATTCTATCCATGTTTTTTACATTGGATAAATCCCAATTACTTAAGACATCTACACTAGTTAATTTATTACAGCCTGAAAACATATCATTCATGCTTATTACATTTGTTGTATTCCAGTAGCCTAAACCTCCTACATTTGTTAACTCCTTATCTCCATAAAACATATGCCCCATATTGGTTATATTTATTGTATTCCAAGTGTTTAATCCTGTTATACCTGTTAATGCATTACATCCACGAAATACATTTTCAAGTGTTGTTACATTTGATAGATCCCATCCACTTACATCTATGGTTTTTACTGTTGGAATCTTTCTATCAAATATACTTGCTGTATAATCTGTTACTTTCCAGTTCCTTGTTTCAATACTATTTAATGCTGTGCAACCTTTAAATATATTATTTATGTCTGTTACTTTTAATGTATTCCATCCATTCATTTGTATATTTTCTAATAAACTACATCCTGAAAACATACTTTCAAGTGTTGTTACTTTACTTGTATTAAAATTACTTAAATTTAAAGTTGTTAATTTACTACAACCATTAAACATTGAATTCATACTTGTTACATTTCTTGTATCCCAATTGCTTACATTTATATTTGCTAATGAACTACAACCATTAAACATTGAATCCATGTTTATTACATTTATTGTATTCCAATTGCTTATACTTATACTTGTTAATGAACTACAACCATTAAACATTGAACCCATATTTGTTACATTTCTTGTGTTAAAACTACTAATGCCATCTATATTTTCTAGTGAACTACAACCATTAAACATTGAACCCATATTTTTTATGCTTATTGTATTCCAAGTATTTAAACCTATTATACTTGTTAATGAAGTACAGCCATTAAACATATTTTCAAGTGTTGTTGCATTTGATAAATCCCAATTAGTTACATCTATACTTGTTACTGTTGGAACCTTTGCATTAAATATGTTTGTTGCTGTATAACTTGATACTTTCCAATTTCTGGCTTTGATAGTCTTTAATGATGTACAGCTATTAAACATGTTGTTCATATCTGTTACTTTTAATGTATCCCATCCATTCATTTGTATATTTGTTAATGCTATACAATTTGAAAACATACTAGCCATATTTGTTACTTGTGATGTATTAAAATTGTCTAAATTTAAACTATCTAACGATTTACAATAGGCAAACATTTCATTCATATCTGTTACTTTTGATGTATTCCATCTATTCACTTGTATATTTGTTAATGCTCTACAATTTGAAAACATACTAGCCATATTAGTCACTTGTGATGTATCAAAACTTCCTAAATTTAATGTGTTTAATGATGTACAACCATTAAACATACTTCTCATATTTGTCACTTTTGATGTATTAAAATTCTCCAAATTTAATGTGTTTAATGATGTGCAATCAGAAAACATACTGTTCATATTTGTTACTTGTGATGTATTAAAAGTTGTTAAGTCTAATGCATCTAATCGAACACAGCCTAAAAACATATTAGACATACTTGTCATTTTACTTGTATCCAAATTACTAATTTGATTAATTCTAATTAAGTTTGTAAAACTGCTAAAAAAACCTGTTCCATCCAATGAGTCTTTTAAATATACACTATTAGTAAATGTTATTCTTTCTACATTGCTTTTTCTAATTTCATTAGCAAAATCTCGGAACATATTCTGGTCTATTGTTCCTTTTCCTGAAGTACTCCTTATAATTAACTCTCCTGTTACATTATTAAATGTAGCTGATACATTTGTTCCTATTGTTTTTGTTATTTCTTCTCCATATGCCCTGTACCAAATACTTAATATTAATATTATAATTATAGCAACTATTAATGTAAAAATTATTTTTGCTTTTTTGTTTTTTCCCATAATTTTCCCCTTATAAAAGAAATTCTAATATATTAATTATACTTTAATATATTTATATATTTATTGCAATATCAAGTTTTTCCATTTTCTTTAATATTACAAAAAATTGATGTAACTTGCTTACGGAAACACTTTTGCTAAAGTTTGGTGTTATTAATATTTCTTTTTTATTACATTTTTGTAATATGAATTTTAAAAAAATAAAAGTGGCTTGGCCTATCTGACGAACTACTAGTTGCCCTATAATTTCAACTTAAAACAAAGTACTTTACTAGTATAGAGCATAGGTGGCTTTGCAACAATGACAAGCTAATAGCCACCTCTACATTTTTAAATCGATTTTTCCTGATTCTATAATATAAGAAAGAGCTTAATTCGGTAAATATTTTAGGTATTTCTAACCGATTAAGCTCTATTTTTTATTATATTAATAACTGATGCATTTTTATTATTTTTTAAAATAATTGCTTTTAGTTTATATTATAATTACTTCTAAAATTTTATAATATTACTTTTTTTATTAATGCTTGATTTAAGGTAGATAAATCTGTTACTGTTATTTTTCCATCAAAGTCTATATCTGCAGATTTTTCTAGTATTCCTGTTAGTTTTATTTTGTTTGTTAGTTTTTGATTTAGGGTTGATAAGTCTGTTGCTGTTATTTGTCCATTTCCGTCTAAGTCTCCTCTTACTCCTATTATGTATTCATATATTGTTCCTTTATATTCTACTTGCAAAGTGTAACCTGTTCCTACTAAGTCATTATTTTGTATTTCACTACCTTGTTTGTTTAATACTTTCATATTTCCGTTTGTTGTTATATTTTTCATAAAGGTTTCTTTGTTTGTATTTG
>JAAVYV010000012.1 GCA_022791325.1 Clostridia bacterium | reverse complement strand
TTGCTAATCGCCCCTACATTAAATTTTAGTTTTATACTTTTAATTGTTGTATTTCAGCTTTTTCTTATTTTCTGCTATTTCTCGGGTCGCCGAAGGCGGCGACCCCTACAACGAAAAATTTGATTTTTCCTATACAAGAACCAAAGTGGCTTGGCCACGCGGGCGAGCTACTAGCCGTCCCCACAATTTAAAACCGATTTTTCCTATACTACAAGAAAGTTGCTTCTCCACATGGGTGATTTCTAATCGTCCCTACATTTAAATTTATTTTTATTATGTGACAAAACGTTATCTTGCCATATGGGTCGCCAAAGTTAACAACCTCTACATGTATTCTAAAAATCGAATTTTCCTATTCAATGAAAAAAGACAATTAAGAAACGTTTCTAATGTGTCACAAAGTGGTTTATAGGTAATTCCAATTTAAAAACCTAAATATCTTATAAAAGGATGATTTTATGGATAAAAATATAGATTATAATAATTTTTATGGATTTGGATATTCTCCTTATTCTTCTGTTACTCCAGAAGGATTCGAAAATGGTTATGCCGATTTTAATCCTATATCTCAATATGAGCAAGGATATATGTACTATAGATTTCTAACTCAGCAATTAGAATATAAAATTAAATGTAAAGAATTTGAAAAGATTTGTAATAGTAATGACAATAAGGAAAATAGAACAGAAAGAAGAGTTTGCTAATCAAACTCTTCTTTCTACTTTTTCAATTAATTATACATATGTTTTAAGTAAGTCTTCTATTACATCTGATAATTCAGGAGTAATTTCTTTTATTACTAGTTCATTTAGTATACTATCTATTTTTTCTTCATTGTCAGTTATATCTGCAATGTTTGTTACTTCAATATTTTCTTCATTTGTACTATTTCTTTTTACTATTTCTAATCCATATTTATCATCTTTTAGCTTGTAATAATCTATATTTTCTTCAATAGATTGTTTATCTTTACCTAAAATTTTGCTAATTTTTATACTGCCATATAGATTTTTCATTTTGATTCCCTTCCCCTTTCTAAAAAAATAATATTCTCTAATAATATAACAAAATGCCCTAAATTGCAAGGATTTTTCATCTTCTAATTTTGACAAACTTCGACAGTTTTCTATTTACCTTGTGATATTTTTTCGACATTTTACTTATTTTTGTATATTGCTACTTTATGCTATAATAATTCATTTATATTAAAAAATTGCAATTACCAGTATCGATATATAACTCCGCTCCCAAAAAGTAATACACTTTATTTTTTATTTTTTTCATTAAATACTTGCTTTTTATATTTTATTGTGTTACTATATTATTATGTTATATACTACCTAGGAGGTGAATTGCATTTTCTAACTATTGTTAAGAAATGCTGAATATGAATAAAATTATACAAAACATGAAGTCAGGTTTTGATAATATCAGAGAATTAATTGGTGTATTTATAGATGCTGAAAGCAGTAATCCAGAAAGTTATGATATATATATGAACAGTTCTGACATAGAGCTTGCTCAAACAGCTATGCTTTTACAAAACTTAGAACATGAGCAAGAGGAAAAAAGGTTTTCTCTATTTAACACTAAAAAACACCAGGTAAAAAAAAATTATAAACCTATAGAGCCACAACCATCAACATCAACATCAAAAAAATCAAAAAAAGTTTCAAATAATATTGATAATGATATTCAGTTAGAACCTGATAAATAAAATGGATAAAAGTAATTAGCTTTTATCCATTTTATTTATCTAATTATATATACTATATTTTTAACATCCATGTTCCTACTCCAATACATTAGATGTTATTTCTCCTGTATATTTTAATACTATTTCATTATATATTTCATCTACTCTATTTACATCTCTACCATATATTTGTTGTATTCTTTTATTACTTTCTAAGCCGTGTTTTGGTCATTGTTGTAGTTGTAAAATATACACCTGCTAATATTATTACAAATGTTATAATTGTTATAAATACTAGTAAAGATACTTCTCCATTTTCTCTTTTTAATATTAATTTAACTTTTTCTTGCACTTTATTTTTTACCTTTCCATTTATGTTATATAAGCTTTTCATATATTTTATATTACTTTATTTTTATTTTCAATACTCTTTATTAATTTTATTCTGTCATTTCTTAATAAGTCACCTATTTTCCTTTGATCTTTTACATTATAATTTTCTTTTATATAATTACCATTTACTTCTTCCAAAATTTGCTTTCCTATTACATCAAATCTTATATCATTTGGTGGCTCCACTCCTCTCCACTTATCACACATTACAACTATTTTCATTCCATCTAATCCAAGCATAGATTTACTTACCCTTGTAATAAAATCAACTTGTTTTGCAGGAGTCATCTTATTAAAAATTCCCCCTTTCATATGCTCTTTTGCAGATATTTTTCCACATTTTTGCCATACTATTGGTATACCTATTCTTTTTCCTAGTTCTCCTACCAGTTTAACTCCTTTTTCATCATGACCATAATGATGTGGTAACATCTCTTTTGGTGTAATACCTTTTCCTAAATCATGAACTAATGCCGAAAATCTTATTTCTAGTTTATTTGTTAAACATGCACATCTATCTACTACTATCATCGTATGATTATAACTATCTCCTTCTGGATGATACTTTTCTGGCTGGGTACTTCCTATTAAATCATATATTTCCTTAAAATGAACATCTAATACATTCGCTCTCCTAAGTATATTAAAGAAGTTAGATGGCTTATTAGTTGCTAACGCTTTCCTAAATTCAGTAAATACTCTTTCTTTTGACAATGTATTTAATTCATTTTTTAATTTTTCCATCATGTTTATTGTATTATCTTCTACTTCAAAATTTAAGCTTGATGAAAATCTTGCAACTCTATATACTCTTAATGGATCTTCTAAAAATGCATTTGAAGTTGCCCTTATCATTTTATTTTCTATGTCTTTTACTCCATTAAATTGGTCTATCAAATTACCTGTTAATACTTCTTGTGCAATTGAATTAATAGTTATATCTCGCCTTTTCAAGTCCTCTTCAATAGTTATATTTTGCCCTGTTTGTATTTCAAACTCTTTGTGTCCTTTTCCATTCTTTTTCTCTTTTCTTGCCATTGCAAATTCTTTACCTTCAATGTCATATACTTCAAAAAATTTTCCACGGGTATGTGCATATGGAAAAATTCTTTCAAATTCTTTTGAACTTATTCCTGTTACACAGTAATCCTCATCATTAACTTCTTTTCCCAATAATTTATCTCTAACAGCTCCACCAACTAAATATAAATTTCCCCCACACCTCTTTATTTTATTAGCAATTTCAAAAATATCCATACATCTATTCCTTTCTTTTTATTATTGTACCACAATATTCTATTTTTTACTTTAATATTTTCTCATTTCTTATAATGTTTCCATATATATTATAAGAAATTTATTATTTTATAAAATATAAAAAATGGCAATTTTTAGTTTAATTTAGCGATTTAAGTCTAACGGTTTTTCTTGACTTTTAGCTATTTTAGGCATATACTCTATCTATCTTTATAGAAAGGATTTGTGATATATGGATAATATTATTGAAATTAGATGGCATGGTAGAGGTGGACAAGGTACTAAAACTGCTTCTTTGCTTCTTGCTGATGCTGCATTTAATACAGGTAAGTATATTCAAGGTTTTCCTGAATATGGTCCTGAAAGAATGGGTGCTCCTATTACCGCTTATAACAGAATAAGCACTTCACCTATTCGACTTCATAGTAACATTTATGAGCCCGATTATGTTGTAGTGGTTGACGATACTTTATTAGACTCAGTAGATGTTACAGCTGGTTTAAAAGAAACTGGTGCAATTGTTATTAATACAACTAAAGATGCGAAAAATATTAAGCCTTTACTTAAAGGTTATAAAGGGAAAATTTATACTATTGATGCAAGGAAAATCTCTGAGGAAACTTTAGGAAAATACTTTCCAAATACTCCAATGCTTGCAGCTATTGTAAAAGTTTCAAATATAATGACAGAAGAAGAATTTTTAAATGACATGAAAACTTCCTTTAAACATAAATTTGCTAAAAAAACTGATGTTATCGAAGGAAATATGAAAGCTTTGAGGCTAGCATTGCAAGAAGTTAAAAGTTAGAAGTTGGAGGTTAGAAAATAGAGTAAAGACTTCGAAAAAATTACCAAACTTCTAACTTCCAACCTCCAATTTCATTATTTAATAATATGAATTTTTTAAATATACTAATATACGGAGGAATTAGATATGCTAGGGAATATATTACTAGGAATAGTATCAATATGTACAATGATTTCATATCTTCCACAGACAATAAAGCTTATAAAGACTAAAAAATCAAATGATTTAAGTATTAATTCTTGGATTCTTTGGGTTACTAGTAGTTTTTCATATACACTTTATGCTGTTTTGTGTAGTAAGGAATATATGTTAATTTTTGAAACATCATTAGAATTAGCTTTTTGCTTAATCATTTTACTATTGGCTTTAAAATATAAAAATAATAAATAAAATGTAAAATATGAAAGTAGTGTCCCCACCGTTCCGAAATCGGAACGAAAAGGACCGTCACTAGCGTGCGGAAAGGAGAGTTTAGATATGATTAAAATTAATAAGGAATCGCCTTGGCAAGATTTGACGCCTGGTGGAACTATGTATGATGCTGGAAATTCTTTAGAATTTAAAACTGGCGATTGGAGAAGTGTTAAACCTATTTATATAGAAGAGAAATGTAAACAATGTGGTTTATGCTTTCCTGTTTGTCCTGAAAATGCTATTCCAGTTAATAAAGAACAAAAAAGAGAGGATTTTAATTATGACTATTGTAAGGGTTGTGGTATATGTGCCAATGTTTGCCCTTTTAATGCAATAGAAATGAAAGAAGAATAGTTTTTATATAATTTACAATGTAGGGGCGATTAGTAATCGCCCGTGGCTCCAGCGAATTGCTAAAATATTCTTGGTTTAAGCAATTTCTTCGAAGAGCGGGCGATTAGTAATCGCCCCTACATCATTAATTATAATATTCGAAAGGAGATTTTGAAAATGAGTATACGTGAACGTTTAAGTGGTAATGAGGCTTCCGCTATTGCTATGAAGCAAATTAACCCTGATGTTGTTGCCGCTTTTCCTATTACACCTTCTACTGAAATTCCTCAGTATTTTTCTACTTTTGTAAGTAATGGTGTAGTTGATACTGAATTTGTTGCAGTTGAAAGTGAGCATAGTGCTATGAGTGCTTGTATTGGTGCTGAAGCAGCAGGCTCAAGAGCTATGACTGCTACTTCTTCTAATGGCTTAGCTTTAATGTGGGAGATGATCCAAATTGCCTCTTCTTTAAGATTACCAATTGTTATGCCTTTAGTAAACCGTGCTATTTCAGGGCCATTAAATATACATTGTGACCATTCTGACGCAATGGCAATTAGAGATAGTGGCTGGATTATGCTATTTTCTGAAAACAATCAAGAGGCTTATGATAATTTACTTATGGCTCACAGAATTGGAGAGCATAAAGATGTTATGCTTCCTGTAACTGTATGCCAAGATGGATTTATTACATCTCATTCAATAGAAAATATTGAATTGTTAGAAGATGATGTTGTTAAAAATTTTGTAGGTGAGTATAAACCTGAACACTATTTATTAAATAGTAAGGAACCTATTAGTGTTGGTCCTATGGATTTACAAGCATATTTATTTGAACATAAATACCAAGAGGCAAATGCAATGAGAAATGCTAAAAATGTAATTTTGGAAGTTTCTAAAGAATTTGAAAAATTGACTGGTAGAAGTTATTCTTTATTTGAAGAATATAAATTAGATGACGCCCAAATTGCTATTGTTTGTATGAATTCTACTGCTGGTACTACTAAAGTAGTTGTAGATGAATTGAGAAATAAAGGAATTAAAGCAGGTTTATTAAAAATAAGAGTATATAGACCATTCCCTGCTGAAGAAATTTCAAAAGCACTTTCCAATGTAAAGGCCTTAGCTGTACTTGATAGAGCAGACTCTTTAAATGCTTGCGGTGGAGCATTATTTACAGATGTAACTTCTGGTATGTTTGTAAACAATATTTATATTCCTACTGTTAATTATATTTATGGCATTGGTGGTAGAGATACAACAGCTAAAGATATTGAAGGTGTGTATAATGATTTGATAGAAATTGTTGAAACTGGAAAAGTTGATAATCCATATAGATATTTTGGATTGAAAAGCTAAAATTCGAGGACTGTAGGGGTCGCTGCCATCGGCGACCCGCTCTTCGAAGAAATTGCTCTAATATGCATGTTTTATTTAAGTCATGTCGTTGGAGCACGGGTCGCCGAAGGCGGTGACCCCTACAACATATCAATAAAAATGAAAGGATTTGATAAATAAATGGCATATAATTTAAAAGAAATAGTCGCAAATAAACCACCTGTATTTGTTTCAGGACATAGAATGTGTGCTGGTTGTGGTGCTCCAGTAGTAGCTAGAATGATTATGAGAGCCTTAAAGGAGGGTGACCATGCTGTAGTTTCTAATGCTACTGGTTGTATGGAAGTTTCTACTTGTATTTACCCTTATAATTCTTGGGATTGCTCTTATATTCATACAGCCTTTGAATGTGCTGCTGCAACATGTTCAGGTGCCGAGGCTGCATATAAAGCTTTAAAAAGAAAAGGTAAAATAAAAGAAGATGAACATACTAAATTTATAACTTTTGGTGGAGATGGTGGAACTTATGATATAGGTCTTCAAAGTTTATCAGGAGCTATGGAAAGAGGCCATGACATGACTTATGTATGTTATGATAATGGTGCATATATGAACACTGGTATTCAACGTTCTTCTGCAACACCTCATTTTGCAGATACAACCACTTCTCCTGCTGGCGAAGTTATCCCTGGTAAAATGCAAGTTAGAAAAGATTTGACTGAAATTCTGGTTTCACATCATATACCATATGTTGCTCAAACAGCTGCCCTTATGAACTTTAAAGATTTATATGAAAAAGCTGAAAAAGCAATTTATACAGAAGGCCCAACATTTTTAAATGTACTTGCTCCATGCCCTAGAGGTTGGGGCTACCCTACAGATGAACTTATGAAAATAAATAAACTTGCTGTAGATACATGTTATTGGCCTCTTTATGAAGTGGTAAATGGTAAATATAAAATAACTTATAAACCTGCTAAGAAGTTACCTATTGAGGAGTTTTTAAGACCTCAAAGGCGTTTTAAGCATATGTTTAAGTCTGGTAATGAATGGATGATTGAAGAATTTCAAAAAGAAGTGGATAATAGGTGGGAAGAGCTGTTGGCCCTTGAAGCTATGTCGGAGAAGAATTTAGTGAATAATGAATGATGAATAGTGAATAGTGAATAATTTGTATGTAATTATTTTGCTATTCTCTTTATTATATATTTTATTAAGATAATCTTAATGTGACTTTGCCACGCAGTTCGCCGAAGGTGTCACCTCCTACATTCAACTTAAAATAATGTACTTTTTTATAGAGAAAACCATCAGTCTAAATTTTGACTGATGGTTTTTGGAGCTTAGAGCTTGGTCTGTTCCTGTTCGACGATCTTGTCTACCTTCGCCTGCCGGCTCTCTCTTTCCATAATTTCATTAACGAGCTGCTGCTGTTCCGCTGTTAAGCCTTTCATCATTTCCTTCACTGTTGTATTTTCCATATGAAATTCTCCTTTCAAATGATTGCTAATTTGCGTTTCTATTTATATTATATCATCTTTTTTTACATAATACAATATTTTTGTTTAATTTTCTCTCTTTTGCGGTAACTATTCAGCGGTTATTATAAAATGAATAGATTAATTATAGGGGCAATTTTTTCTTTATTCTTTACATCAATTACTACTATTTTTTTCTACCCCAAAGAGACCAGATTATTTTGGAGTAATTTTATAAAATTAATTTTAAAAAACTTATCAAAATAAATTACCCCAAAATAACCTGGTCTCTTTGGGGTATTATTTTTTATCCTGTTTTACTCATTATTTCTTTTTTCATTTTTAATATTATCTTCTTTTCTAGCCTTGATATATAACTTTGTGATATTCCGTAGCATGTCGGCTACTTCTTTTTGAGTTTTTTCGTCTCCGCTTATGAAGCCAAAGCGTAGTTCCATTATGTTTCTTTCTCTACTGTTTAGTCTTTCTATTGAGGCTTTTAATAGTTGTTTGTCTACTTCGTCTTCTATTCTTCTTGAGGTTATGTCTGGGTCTGTTCCTAGTATATCTGATAGCAGTAGTTCATTTCCATCTCCATCTTGATTTAATGGTTCATCTATTGAAACTTCTCCTTTTATTCTGTTACTTCTCCTTAAATACATTAGTATCTCATTTTCTATACATCTTGAGGCATATGTTGCAAGTTTTATATTTTTGTCTGTATTAAATGTGTTTACTCCTTTCATTAATCCTATTGTTCCTATTGAAATCAAGTCTTCTAATCCTACCCCTGTGTTTTCAAATTTTTTGGCTATGTATACAACTAATCTTAAATTTCTTTCTACTAATTTTTGTCTTGTTTCTAGCTTTCCTTCACTAGCTAGTTCTATAAGTAATGTTTCCTCTTCTTCTGGTGTTAATGGTGGTGGAAGGTTACTACTTCCTCCTATATAGTATATAGGCATATCTTCTATTTCTTCATTGTCTAAAAATTTTGCATATATTGTATTAACACTATTTACTAGTACTTGTAATAAATTCATTTTCCTTACTCCCTTCTAATATTTCTAGTCCTAGTAGAGCATTATATTTATCTTTTTTACTTAATTTTTTGTCATATATTCCTATTATCACATTTTTCAATTCTTCTTCATTTGCATCTATATATGTTATTACTTTACTTGCTTTAAATCCTAATAGTAATCCATTTTGCTTTCCAAGTGAATTAAATGGTATTACTCTAAATTTTGATATGTACTCTACAAATTCTTCTTCATAAATTTCATTTTCTCTAATATCACCTCCTACTATTTGTTCTAAATTATCTAGTATTTTACATGGAATTATTTCATATAAAATATCTTTTTCAACTACTATTACAGGTATTCTGGTTATTGGATCTTTTAGCAAATTTCCTGTATCTATCATTGCTTTTGCATTTATACTTTTTTGTCCAAAAAATATCTTAATTTCACAAAACATATCATTTTTGCTTAACCTATATTTAACTGTTTTAAAAGCTATAACTGTTATTGTAAATCCTACTATTCCTCCTAATAATGCTATTTTTAATGGATATGTGCCTATATATGTTCCATTCTTCATTAATATATCTTGTGGCTTTACAAAATATAATAGTGCGAAACTACAACCTCCAAATACAAATGATGTTAAGTAAAAAATTATTATTTGCTTTGTAAGTAACTTTATATTTCTTGGGTTATATGCTATATATACCATTACAATTGAAAGTAGTATTTTTGCTATTATATTAGAATAAATTTGAAGTACATTAGTATATGCAAGTATTGAATATACTCCTCCTAATAAAGCTGATGCTATAAGTCTTATATGTTTTAATTTCATTTTTAGTATATAACCTGTTCCAAATAATATTATATAGTTCATACATAGGTTTTCTATTAGTACTACATCTAGGTAAATAGTCATTTTTTCCTCCAACTTCCATTTATTAAAAGTATACCTCTTTTATTTCTAATTTTCTGTCATTTCTTGGGTGCAAAAAAAAGAAATAATCTACTTTTTCTTTGATTTTTAGATTATTTCTTTTTTATTTTTATTTATTTTGTTTTTTTATTTTTATTTTTGACTTTTTTCTTCTATTTTATTCCTTTATTTTTGTTTCTTAAAAATGATGGAATGTCTAAGTCATTTGCTCCTGAGTTTGTGTTGTCTATTGGAGCTGGTATTGAATTTATTTTTTCTCCCCATGCTCTATCTACTATACTGCTTACATTTGATGCTGTTACTGTTCCTGTTTCTTTTTCAAAACCTGTTGCTATTACTGTTATTACTATGTCGTCATCTAGGCTTTCATCTATTACTGCTCCAAATATAATGTTTGCTTCTGGGTCTACACTTCTTTGTACTAGTTCTGCTGCTGTGTTTACTTCATGTAATCCTAAGTTTGCTCCACCTGTAATGTTTATTATAACTCCTCTTGCTCCTTCTATCGAACTTTCTAGTAATGGGTTTTGTACTGCTTGTTTTGCTGCGTCTTCGGCTCTACTTTCTCCTGATGCTCTACCAATTCCCATGTGTGCTATTCCTGTATTTAACATTATTGTTTTAACATCTGCAAAGTCTAAGTTTACTAAACCTGGTACTGCAATTAGGTCTGATATACCTTGTACACCTTGTCTTAGTACATCGTCTGCCATTTTGAAGGCTTCTACTATTGATGTTTTTCTATCTATTATTTGTAATAATTTATCGTTTGGTATTACTACTAGTGTATCTACTTTTCCTTTTAAGCTTTCTACTCCTCTGTCTGCTTGTGATAAACGTTTTTTACCTTCGAATGTGAATGGTTTTGTAACTACACCTATTGTTAGTATTCCCATTTCTTTTGCACATGCTGCTACTATTGGTGCCGCACCTGTACCTGTTCCTCCACCCATTCCGGCTGTAACAAATACCATATCTGCTCCACGTAAAGCTTCTTGTATTTCTGCTTTGCTTTCTTCTGCTGCTTGTGCTCCTATATCTGGGTTTGCTCCTGCCCCTAGTCCTCTTGTTATTTTTTCACCTATTTGAATTTTAGAACCTGCTTTTGATAATACTAAAGCTTGTCTATCTGTATTTATTGCTATAAATTCTACTCCTTTTATTCCTGAGTCTACCATTCTATTTACAGCATTATTTCCAGCTCCTCCTACACCTATTACTTTTATTGTTGCTGTTCCATCCAACATTATATTCTCTTCTGCCCCATCTACGTACATTATAATTTCCTCCTTATTTATTTGTCAGGGGACACACCTTACCTTTTTGTCACTCCCAAGTGGGCAGAAGGAAATAGTCCCCTCCCCTTGTGAATTAGTGTTCAAATAGCTTTAGCATTCTCCTGATTTTTATATTTATTTTTATGAATAGAAAAATTCTTTAATTCTTTCAAATATTGTTTGTAAGATATTTTCCTTTGAGTTTGAGTCTATACTGCTTGATACTGATTTTGCATATGGCCTTGCTGCAATATATCTTACTAGTGAATATGCAGTTCTATATTCTGCTCTTACTGTACTTATTAACCTACCTGTGGCTATTTTTACTGGTATATTTAATATTACCTTTCCTGCAACATCACTTTTATTTATATTTGCTATTCCTTGACCTGTTATAATTACATTGTTTATTTTTTGTTTTATTCCTTGACCTGCAATATCTTTATTTACTAATGAGAATATCTCTTCTATTCTTGCTTCTATAATTTCTATTAGCTCTGAACTTTTTATAGCTCGTGTTTTGCTATCTCCTCTATATGTATTTAGTATTATTTCATTATCATTATCTATATAAGATTTCATTGCTAAACCATATTGTCTTTTTAATTTTTCTGCCTCTTCTTCTGATATATTTAATACTAATGCAATATCTGATGTTACATTTCTTCCCCCTAATGGAATTGTATTTGTATATATAATTCCATTAGCTTCAAATATTCCTATTTCTGTATTTCCTGCTCCTATATCTAATAACATAACATTATCTGTTAATTCATTATTATCTAACATTAAATTTCTTTCTGCAAGAGTTATTGGAACAAATCCATCTATTTCTAAACCTGCTTTTTTAAGTATTGTTGTTAATTGTTTTATATAATCTTTTTCTGCAAGTATTACTTGTGCATCCAATGTAAAGTTTGAACTTAGGTTTCCTACTGGGTCTGCTACAATTTTGCCATCTTCTAATATGAATTTATCTAGTACAATATCAATCATTACTTTTCCTTCTGGTATTTCTACATCTTTTACTTGCATTATTCCAGATGAAACATCTTTTACTGATATTCCTGCATATTTATCTTTTGCTTCTTTTACAATACTATTTTGCACTATTGTTACGTGTTTTCCAGGAATTGTTACATATGAAGAGTTTATTTTTAGTTCTGTTTCTTTTTGCGCTTCTTCAATTACTTTTGATATAGAAAGTGCTATTTCGTCTTCGTCTATTATCTTAGTTTTTTTAATTCCATTACATTTGTGCGTAGTATTGTAAATAACTTCAATTTGATTAAAGTTATTGACTTCTCCAACTACTAAACTTACTTTAGAAGTTCCAATGTCAATTCCTACAATAATATCACCTATAGCCAAAGTAATTCCCCCATCTTTTTTAGTATCTTTTATTTATTACATAGAATATTATATTTCACAAAAAAAGTCAATAGAAAATGTTATATTTTTGTAATATTTTTGTAACCTTTTTGTAATAATGTTTTATTTTGTATTCTTATGTAAATTTTATAACTTTTCTATTGATTTTTACTATTTTTGCTCTTCATTCGCTTTTTTTATTGTTGCTTCTGCCTTTGCTATTATTTTTCTTGTTGTTATTTTTTCTACATAGTATCTGCGTATTGTTCCTAAGTTGTCAAACATTCTCCATACAAATACTACCAATGCTGCTAAATATATGTCTAAATTTAATTTTTGACCTAAATATGTAAGTGCCATTGCTAATATTGCATTTACAAAGAATCCTGAAAGAAATATCTTCATATCAAAGTTCTTTTTTAATGTTGATGTTATTCCTCCAAATACTGAGTCTAGTGCTGCTATTATTGCTATTGCTAAATAGCCTGAATATGTATATGAAATTGTTGGTATATTTATCCCTATTAGTGCCCCTATTATACTACCTACTATAATTGCTATAAATATCATTTATTTTGCCTCCTTTGCATATCTAAATTCCATTAAGTTTTTTCCTCCACTATATGCTAATATTTTTATATTTTTTTCTACTGACATACTTATTGTTTTCCCATAGCTTGTATATTTATCTATATACCCACTATTTTTTAAACTAAGTGCACTTGATAAGTATTTTTGATTTCCTATTGCCTTTACTGTGTATGGTGATGTAATTCTTTCTGTGTTAACTAATATTGTCCCATTAACATTTACTATTTCTGACATATTTACTATTCTTTTATCATTTATTGAAATTGCTTCTGCTCCTGCTAACTTTAGTTCGTTTACTAATTTTAGTAAATCTGTGTCTTCTATTTGAGTATCCTGATTATCTGTTAAACTTATTATTACACCTTCGCCTGTCACATCTGTTTTTCCAACTAATTTATCTGTTTGAAGTAGTTCTTTATCTAACAAATTATTTGTTTCTTCTATTGAAGCTGCTTTATCTTTATATTCATCTATTTTATGTGTGGTTTCTTCTACCTTTTGATTTACTTCTTCATATTTTGATTTCCAACTAGCTAGCATTTCCCTAAGCTCTTCTTCCCTCGCTGTTTCAATTCCTGTAATATCAGTTTGCTCTACAGTTTTAAATTGTGCAAACATAATTGATATTAGTAATACACATACCAATCCTATAGTTATTGACATTGCTATTTTTTCTCTATTCAATTCTTTTCACCTCTATTTTATATATTTAGAAGATATTACTCCTGTATATTTTGGAATTTTAACCTTTTCTAATTTTTTTAATGAAATTACTATTCCATAGTCATCTATACAATCTAAGTATCCTCCAGCCCTAGCTAGAGCTGACTCCATTATTTCTGGAAAACCTATGGCTTTTATCACAAATGGTGAACTTATCTTTTCATCATCTATTTTTATTACATTTCCTATGCAATTAATTGATGTATTTGTTGTAATTCTTTGTTCGTTAATACTAATTGCTTCTGCACCTGCATTTTTTAGTTCATTTACTATTGCTCTTAAATCTTGTTCATGTACAATATGATTAGATATATCGTCTACTATTCCTATATTTTCTGTTGTAACATTTGGGTCATCTTTTATTGTAAGTTCTATTCCCTTTCCTTCTAGGTCTGTTAGCCCTAATAGGTTATTATTTAATTTTATTTGTGATTCTTTAGCAGATGCTGATGTATCTTTTTTTGCTCCATCTTCTCTTATTTTAGCTAATTCTTTTTCTGAATTAGCTAAATTTCTAGTTTCTGCTTCATACTTTTCTTTCCATCTTAGAACTTCATCTTTTAAATTATCTTGTGCAAATTTTTTACTTCCTGCAATACTTGTCCTTTTTATTGTGTTTATTTGCACTGTTATTGCCATGCTTAGCAATAAACATACTAAACCTAACACTATGGCTATTCTATTTTTATTCATCATACTTCCACTTCCTTTTTATACATTTTGCCTAAATACAGGATTACTATTTTTCAAATCACCATTTACAAAAATTTCGCCTGCTACATCTTTTTCTCTTTCTAGTATTGATTTTATACTTAATATTTTTGTATTTAAATCTATTTCATCCCCTATATATGCTACTTTTTTCTCATTTTCAAATATTATTTTATAGTTTTGGCTATTTTGTATGTCTATTTTGGTTATTAAATTTGCTATTTCATTGTTGTGTGCCATTTCCATTATTTTGTTGACTGTTGAAAGTTTTTTTAAATCCTCATTGCATAGTCTATTTCCTGCTATAAATTCTTCTACTACTGTTTCTATTCCTTGAAGTATTGGCACTTCTAACTTTTGTGATGATATTTCTAATATATATCCTTGATTATTTACATACACATAACTATTCCCATATTCTACCATAAATGTTGTTTTTCTTTCTTCTACTGTAATTATTATACTTGATGGCAAATTTCTTTTTACATCTATACTTTTAATATATGGATTTTCTAATATTCTATTTTTAACTTTCTTTTTGCTCACTTTATATGTATTTTCTTCCATATTTATTTGTGATAAGCTTATTATTTCATCTTTTGTTATTTTTTCATTTCCTATTACTACTATTTCTTTTATATTGAAAAGTGGTGAAAACATTGTTATTATTACTATTGCTACTAAGCAAAAAATTAAAAAACTATATTTAATTATTTTTATATTTAATCTATTTTTTGCTTTATTCTTCTTTTTAGGGATTGGCCTTTTTTTCTTTGTATTTTTAGTTTTGTTATTTTTTTCTTTTTTTCTATTATTATGCTTTTTCTTACTTTTACTTTTTTTCTTTTTTTCTTTTTTACTTTCAGTACTATTATCATTTTTTTCTTCTATTCTAGTTAGTCCTATTACTATTTCATCGTTAAAATCAAACTTATTATTTTCCGCTTTATCATGTATCTCATGCTTTTTTGCTTTAACTTTCTTTTTATTTTTCTTCTTATTTTGATTTTTCTTTTTATCATCCTCTGCATTAAAATTATATAAGTTTAATTGCGTTTCTTTTACTTTCTTCACCACTTTTCACCTTCTTTCTTATGTATTCTTTATATATATTTTCGCTCCTAAGTTTTGTAATTTCATATCTAATTTTTCATATCCTCGTAATATATATTCTATATTTTCTACTATTGTAGTTCCTTTGGCAGCTAAGGCTGCTGTTACTAATGCTGCTCCTCCTCTTAGGTCTGTACTATTAACTACTGCTCCATTTAGCCTTCTTGCCCCTTTTATAACTGCTGTTTTTCCTTCTATTGTAATTTTTGCACCCATTCTTTTTAGCTCATTCATATATTTATATCTGTTTTCAAATATATTTTCCACTATTATTGATGTTCCTTTTGATGTTGTTAGTAATGCTCCAAATATTGATTGCATATCTGTTGGAAAACCTGGGTATGGCATTGTTTTTATATCTACTGCTTTTAATCTTGCCCCTGCATCTATTTTTATAGAGTTTCTTTGAGTTTCTATTTTTGTTCCGCATTTCTGTCAGTTTTTCTATTATTGGAGTAATATGTTCATAGTTAGTATTTGTTAATTGTATTTTACTATTTGTAACTGCTGCCATACATAGGTATGTTCCTGTTTCTATTCTATCTGGCATTATTTTGTAGCCTACATCTTTTAATCTATTTACTCCTATTATCTTTATTTGGTTTGTTCCTGCCCCTTCTATTTTTGCTCCCATTTTGTTTAGGAAGTTTGCTAAGTCTTCAATTTCTGGCTCCATTGCTGCGTTTGAAATTGTTGTAACACCTTGCGCTAGAACGGTTGCAAGTATTATATTTTCTGTTGCTCCTACACTTGGAAAATCTAAGTGTATATCTGTCCCTATAATTTTATCACAAGTGCACCTAATAAATCCAGCATTTTCTTCAATATTTATTCCTAATTTTTTAAAAGCTTTTAAATGTAGGTCTATAGGTCTTGCTCCAATGTCACATCCTCCTGGATATGAGAACGTCGCTTCTTTAAATCTTCCTATTAATGCACCTGCCATTATAACTGTTGAACGCATTTGCCTCATTAGGTCTTCTGGTATTTCTGTTTTATTCATTTCTTTTGTATTAATTTCTACTTTTCCACTATTCTTTTTTACTTTTGCACCCAAAAGTCCTAAAATTTTTAATGTTATTTGTGTATCATGAATATTTGGTACATTATATAATTTTGTGGTTCTTCCACTTAATATACTTCCTGCTATTATTGGAAGTGAAGCATTTTTTGAACCTGAAATTGCTACAGTCCCTTCTAGCTTTCTACCTCCTTCTATTATGTAACTAAGCATTTTTTATTTCCCCTTTCTTTTTTTACTTTTTGCTATATATTATGTTGAATGTAAAAAGTTTGTGAAAAAACACCTTCTTTCCCTTGATATTTTAAAAAGTTCATATATAATATATAAAAAAGGAGATGTTTTATATATGGCAAGAGATGATTTAGGTATAATTGTATTAGAAAATGCAAAAGAATTTGGAGAAAAATTGCAAAAAAATTTAAACAAGATTAGAAATAATGATGAAAATTATATTATTCCTATCACTAGTAGTAGATTTAATAATGGTGAAGGTAAAGTAATTATTGGAAGTTCTGTTAGAGAAAAAGACTTGTATATTTTATGTGATGTTGGTAATTATAGTATTACTTACAACATGCATGGAAAAGAGCATGAAATGTCCCCTGATGAGCATTTTCAGGATATTAAAAGGGTTATATCTGCTACTTGTGGTCATGCCTGTAAAATAACTGTTATAATGCCTTTGCTATATCAAGCTAGACAACATAAAAGAAGAGGTAGAGAATCTTTAGATTGTGCTATTGCCCTTCAAGAACTAGAAAGGTTAGGAGTTAATAATATTATTACTTTTGATGCTCATGACCCTAATGTTTCAAATGCAATTCCTAGGCTTCCTTTTGAAAATTTTTATCCTACTCATACAATTCTTAGTAAATTAGTTAAGCAAGAGGATATAGATAATTTACTAGTTGTAAGCCCTGATATGGGTGCAATGGAAAGGGCTAGATATTATGCCGAAATGCTAGAATGCGATGTTGGTGTATTTTATAAAAGAAGAGATTTAAGCAAAGTTGTAAATGGTAAAAACCCTATTGTTGAACATGTTTATATGGGAGCTGATGTTAAAGATAGAAATATAATTGTAGTAGATGACATGATTGCTTCTGGTCAATCTATGATTGAAGTAGCTACTGAACTTAAGGCTCGTGGTGCTAAGAATATTTATTTAGTTGCAACTTTTGCTTTATTAACAGAAGGAACAGAAGGTTTTATGAAAGCCTATCAAGAAGGAATATTTGCTAAATTATACTCTACTAATTTGTCATATGTTCCTGATACAATCAAAAGTCAGGAATGGTACTGTGACGTAGATTGTTCTTCTCAACTTGCTACTATTATAGATGCTTTAAATAAAAAGAAGTCTATACAAGCTTTATTTGGAAGTAGAGAAGAAATGGCCGAAGAACTTCAAAAACTAAAATCTTAAAGTTATGATAACATCAAGCTATTAAAAATTTGAATTTAATTAATTTATTTAAATAATTGAAAAAAAAGTGTGTCAAATGGGACGGGCTTCCGAGTTGATGGGAATGAGATGGATATGTGCGTGGGGCACTTCGAGACCCATCACAGCCACGCCGATGCGCTTGCATGGCATAGCTTCCTTAAGGGCTGTGGCAACACGCTTGGCAAAGA